>UQQO01000226.1 GCA_900543175.1 uncultured Fusobacterium sp. | reverse complement strand
GTTACATAGTTATCATCAGTATATAGAGTCAAAATAGTTTTAGATATATTTTGAGAAATATCTATATTCTTTTTAAAATTTTCAATAATTATGCTTTCTCCACTTTCAGAATCTACCATATTAAAAATTGCTCCCTCTGGAAGAGTATCATATTTTTTATCAGCTATTCTAATAGGGATCAGATCATGTTTCTGTTTAATTATAGCCATTGTTTTCTCATAATCTTTATCTATAAAGTCAGAGATTAAAAAGAGAATTGCTCTTCTTTTAACAATCTTATTAAAAAACTCCAATGCTGATTTTATATCTGTTTTCTTTCCTATAGGTTGATAAGTTAAAAGATCGTCAAGAATAATTAGAGATTGATTTCTTCCCTTTTTAGCAGGAATAACTTTTTCTATTCTATCTGTAAAAAATATAGCCCCAACCTTATCACCATTTTTAATAACACTAAAAGCTAAGCTTCCAGCCAATTGAGATATTAAATCCTTTTTAGCAAAGAAATTATTAGAGTTAGAAATATCAATCATCAAGTAAATTGAAAGTTCTCTCTCCTCTGTGAATTCTTTTACATAGGTTTTTCTCTGCCTAGCTGATACTTTCCAATCTATTTTTTTTACATCATCTCCAGGAGAGTATCTTCTAATATCTGAAAACTCCATTCCATTTCCTTTAAAATATGAACGATAGTTACCTGTAAAAAGTTCATTAGCTAGAATAGATGAGGCAATCTCTATTTTTTTTATCTTTTTTAAAAGTTCAGTTCTACTCATAATTGCCACCTCTTTTTATTATGGAAGTTTTACTTCCTCCATTATTCCAGTAATAATATCCTCTACATTTTTTCCTTCAGCCTCAGCTTCATAAGTAAGCATTATTCTGTGACGTAACACATCAAAAATTACTCTTTTAATATCTTGTGGCATCACATATTCTCTGCCTTCTAAGAAAGCATTTGCTTTAGCTGATACAACAAGGGCGATAGATGCTCTTGGAGATGCTCCACAAGCTATATAATTATTTATCTCTCTTGTTTTAAATACAATTTCAAGTATATAATCCATAAGTTTTTCATCTATGTGGATATTTTTTATAATCTCTTTTATAGTTTCTATTTTTTCTCTATTTAGTACCTCTTCTATCTTTATACTATCAAAATCAGTCGATGTAGTTAAAAGGTTAAGCATCGCTTTTTCCTCTTGTTTAGTAGGGTATTCAATCTTTACCTTCATAAGAAATCTATCTTGTTGAGCCTCTGGCAATGGATAAGTACCATCTTGTTCAATAGGGTTTTGTGTAGCTAAAACAATAAAAGGTCTATCTAATTTGAAAGTTTCATTTGCAATAGTTATCTGTTTTTCTTGCATAGCCTCAAGAAGTGCAGATTGAACTTTAGCAGGTGCTCTGTTTATCTCATCAGCTAAAACAATATTAGCAAAGATAGGTCCTTTTTTAGTATAAAACTCTCCTGTTTTTTCATTGTAGATCTCTGTTCCTATAATATCACTTGGTAATAGGTCTGGGGTAAATTGTATTCTTGAAAATTTTAAACCTAGTGTTTGTGCTATTGTATTAACTGTTAAAGATTTAGCAAGTCCAGGCAACCCCTCAAGTAAAATATGATTTCCTGTAAAAATTCCAATTAGAATCTTTCTGATCATATCCTCTTGTCCTACTATTTTCTTTTCAATCTCCTTTTTTATAGTAGCTATTGTTTCTTTTTCTACTGATATTTTTTCTTTTAAGTTTTCCATAGTAAGTCCTCCTTAATAAAACTCTATATATTAATTTTTAATAAAAATAATCTACTTCCTTTTTTTATCCATGATATATTAGACGAATAAAAGTATAAAATTGTTGAGTTTGAAAAAAATTTTTAAAGTTAATTTTTAAAATTATAATTTATCTAGCTAAGCTCAGTTATTTAGCACATCGCTAGGTTTTGACAAAGTACCTTTGTTACTTGCGAGTATTAGCCAAGTTAAGCTATCAAAACTTATATTTTAAATATCAGCTAAATTTCATGTCATAGAATAAAGAGAGAGTAATACTCATC
>UQQO01000225.1 GCA_900543175.1 uncultured Fusobacterium sp. | reverse complement strand
CGCTGAGGGCTTCTAATATTCACTTCCAAATTACGTCAACTTGATGTTAGGGATATTAAATTATAATTTTTTAATCTATAAAAAAAGCTAGATAAGTAAAGAATAACTTATCTAGCTTTTAAGTCTTTTTGTAAAATTATATTTTCATCAATATCTTTAATAATAAAATATCCATCTTCAAAAGAACCATAAGAGTGTGGAGAATTTTCTTTAGGTAGTGTAATTGAACCTGGGTTTAAAAATAATTTTCCCTCATTTTCAACTATCATAGGTATATGAAAATGTCCGTAAAGTAGAATATCACCATCTTCAAGAGGAAGAGGATTATCTTTATTATAGATATGTCCATGAGTAATAAAGATTTTTCTATTATTCCAAAGTAAAAGATGATAATCACTCATAATAGGAAAGTTAAGCATCATCTGATCAACTTCACTATCACAATTTCCTCTTACAGCTATAATTTTATTTTTATAATTATTTAGCAGTTCAATAACCTCTTTTGGATTGTATCCCTCAGGGATAGGGTTTCTAGGTCCATGATAAAGCTCATCACCTAAAAGAATTAGTTTATCATAATTTTCTCTTTCAAAAATATCTAAAACTTTTTTTAAATATACAGGAGAGCCATGTATATCTGAAATTACTAATAGTTTCATTTTCCCTCCAAAATTTACAGATAAAGCTTGTTTTCTTTAATAAATTCAACAACTTCTTTAGGTAGAAACTCGTTGATATCCTTTCCATTTTTTAAGTTTTCCCTTACTAAAGTAGAGGAAACATTAAATAGAGGACTATCTAAATAGATCAAATTTTTATCTTGTAATAAACTTTTGTACCCTTTTCTTTTTAATACAACAACCTTACTTTTTTCAAGAATTTTTTTATAATCCTTCCATTCAGAAAAGTAATCAGCAGAATCTTCACCTATAATTTCAAAAAATTCATTTTCCTTACCATAAAGTTTTTGAATTTTTTTTAAAGTGTCTATTGTATAAGAGATAGAATCATTTTTAATCTCGATATCAGATATTTCAATATTTTTATAGTTTTTAAAAGCAAGTTGACACATTTTAAGCCTATAATCTCCAGACACTAGATTATTTTCCCTGTGAGAAGGAGTCCCAACAGGAATAATCAATACTTTGTCTAAATTTAATTTTTCCAGTACATAGGTAGCAATTTTAATATGTCCAAAGTGTATAGGATTAAAACTTCCCCCATAAATACCAATTTTCATTTTCTATCTATTCAACTCCGCAATAGCTTCAATTAGCTCTTGTTGATTTGATGCCTCAAGAAGAGTATTTCTCGCTTCTTTATTTCTAAAAGTTCTCATAAGAGTTCCAACAAGAGATAGATACTCTGCACCTTGATTTTTAGGAGCTCCTAACATAACTAATAGTTTTACATTTTCACCATCAAGGGAATTAAAGTTAATAGGTTCTTTTAAAAGAGCCACAGCAACTACAATTTTTTTAATATTTTCACATCTAGCATGAGGAAGAGCTATTCCAAGCCCTATACCAGTGCTTCCTACTTTTTCACGATTAAGTATATTTTCTAAAAAATCCTCTTTATTAGAAAGAGCATCACTATTTTCTCCAATTAAATCAACCATTATCTTTAAAATCTCTTCTTTAGTATGTTTTCCATCAATCACAGTGATAAGTTTATTATTAAAATATTCAAGCATAATTTTTCCCCCTATTGAAAAATAGATAGTAGATACTTTTCTGTACTATTTAAAGATGTCACTTTCTTTAGTGTAATTAATTCATTTTTTATCTTTTGAATAAATTTGTTTTGATAATTCTTTTCTAACTCTTCAAGAGCTTTTAATGAAGATATAGCTCCAAGCCCCTCTCTACTATTTAAGATATTTTCATTAGCTAATAAAAACTCTTTTAAGTTGAAAGAGTTATCTTCTTCAATCTCTGCATTTTCATAGAAATAAAAGTTATCCCTGTATTTAGTTAAGAAAGAAATAAGTAAGTAGAATAAATTTTCATCATACTCTTGATTTTCCATAAGTTTTTTAAAAGATAATACTACAAG
>UQQO01000224.1 GCA_900543175.1 uncultured Fusobacterium sp. | reverse complement strand
GTTCTGTTAATATTTCTTGAATCTGTTTTTCCTGTATCATTGTCTTTTCCATAAATGCCAGCTTTTCTTCTAATTCGAAAAGTTTCTTTTCCCCTTTCATAATTATATCTCTTACTGCTTGCCTAGTAATACTATTATTTTCTGCTATTTCAGATAGTGATAAATCGTTATTGCAATAGTCATTTATTATTTCGTATTGCTTTTTAGTTAGCATTTTGCCATATATTTGGCATAACATACTTAGCTTAACTTTTTCTTCCACATTATCACTTCCTAAGTACAAAAAATATTAGCACTACTTTTGTAATGCTAATATACTTTACAACATTTTCACTCATTTGTCAAGTGTTTGTGTAGAAATTGTTAGTATTTCTTTCTTAAGCAAAATTTTCATTGCCAATGCAACAACTTTTTCCTAAAAAGTGTTGTCTACATCTCGTTTTATATTTTTGTTTTTACTATTTTATAATTTATTTTTCCTTTCGTCAATTAGGCTACTAAACATTTTGGTAGCTCTATTCTGTATATATCTAAAAAGCTTGTATCTATTCCTCTTTTCTTTAAATTACTTTCAAATACTTCTAATGGTGTTTTATATCCTAATGCTTTTCTTGGCATATTATTTATCTTTCTTGCTATATTTATTATGTCCTCATCACTTAACTCTTCTACTAATTTTCCTTTTTTAAAGTATCTTCTTATTAATCTATTTTTATTCTCATTACAACCTCTTTCGTATGATGCATAAGGATGTGTAAAGTATATTTGAAATCTTTTCTTACTTTCATCTTTCACTGACCTCATCATTTCTTCTATTTTACTAAATTCTACTCCATTATCTAACAGCAAACTTTCTATTATTTCTTTTAATTGTGGTATTTCTTCTTCTAACTTATCTAATGTTTCCACTGTCGCTTGCCCTGTTTTATTGGCTGACCTTCTTATGAACAAAAATTGACTTGCTGTATTTACTAATGTTATTAGTGTTTCATGCCTTCCTTTTGCTACTCCTACTACACTATCTCCTTCAAAATGGGTCTCTGTCTCTTTATTTTTTATCTCTTTTGGCATTACTTCTATTGATATTTCTTTCTTCTTCTCACTTATCTCTTTCGTTATTGTATGTACATTTTTTGCTTTCTTAAAGTATTCTCTTCCATGTGGCAAATCATTTATTGTTAATCCATATTTTCTTTCTTTTACTGCTCTATATATCGCATTTGCTCCTATACTTACTTCTGCATCTTTTATTTTTCCTGCTTTACTTAAATTCGCTATTACGTCTGGACTGTAATCTACATTTTTATCTCGCAATAATGCTACTACTGACCATCTTAAATTTTCATATCTATCTAATTTACTTCTTTTTCTATTCTTTAATTTATTTTCTTCTGCATTTTTCTGTGCTTTCTCTGATGAGTAATATTTTATATTTTCCTGTCCTTTATTTTTATATGGTGATTTCGTGCTATTTATATCCCATATCTCTATCGCATTCTTATCTATTTCTCTTTTTATATTTGAACGATTTTTATCCACAAATGCTCCTATGAATGCATTACTAAACCCTGCTGTGTGCAATATTTCTATACTTATCCTATCTTCTAGTGTTAAATGCTTAAACTTTCCTCCTCTTGGCTCTTCTTCTCTTTCTATTTTCTTTAAACATTCTTGATAAAATACTTTTCTCATTTGTCTACTTATTGTATTACTTCTCATTGATTTTACTAATTTTTTTAAATTTTTATCACTTATTCTTAATTTTCCTTGATTTTTTTCCAATATTTCTTGCACTTGTTTCTTTGTTATGGTATTATTCTTTTGAACAGTATTCATTTGTATTAAAACTCCTTTATATTTTCTTGAACAAAAATATTATACGAGTTTTTCTTACAACTGTCTACTGTTCATTTACTTTTTTATTAAATTTTTGTTGCATTTCAAATGAAACTTTTAGTATTTCTTTCTTAATATTTATTGTAAAATTTTATTGCCAATTTAAAATAATAAATCCATTATTTTGATTTTGTCTATCTAATTTCCAATAGGTACTTCCACCTAGTAAATCAACAAATGCTTGTGTTTTCATATCTGCTTCTGTCCTGGAT
>UQQO01000223.1 GCA_900543175.1 uncultured Fusobacterium sp. | reverse complement strand
ATTTAAAATAGTTTCTCCTATTTTTATCGTTGAAGTTCCTATACTTATAACCTCATTAAAAGATAGTTCATTTGAGAAAGTAGAATAAGAGATAGGAAAATTATTCAGTTGTAAAGATGTATATTGTATCTCTAATCCACTTTCAACTAACATTGAATCATCAATTGAAATTGTAATATTTTTAGCTTCTCTCTTTTCTTCTACATCTTCAGATATAACTTCATCTTTTTTTTCCTCTTCAATCTCTTCTAAAGCTATTTCCCTATCTAACTTTTTTTCTTCTGAAACTATATTCTCCTCTTGAGTCTCTTGTTCTATCTCTTTTTCTGAAATTCCTGCCTCTTTTTCTTTTGGCTCTAAAGTTCTTTCAGTAGATAACTCCTCTTCTCCTAAAACTTTAACTTCTTCAGAATCTAAAATATTTGAAACTTCCTCTTGAGATTCTACACTCTTTTGAGCTTCTATTTCAGAATTTTCTTCAAGATTTTCCTCTTGTCTATTTTCTAAGGGAAGTTCTTCTTCTAATTTCTCTTCTTTTAAAGCTATATTTTCACTGATTGAAACATCTTCTGATAGCCCTTCTTGAACCTCTGATTTTTCCTCTTTCTTATCTATCTCTTCCATCTCTGAGCTTTCTTCAGTAAATAACTTTTTTTGTTGAGCTTTGCTAAGAGTGCTATTATCTTCTTCCTCAGTTTTTGAGGTAATAATGTCCTCAGATTCCATTATTACCTCACTAACTTTTTTTCTAACTTATCACTGTCCTCTTTTTGTAATAGATTTTTAACTCCATCTAAAAATTCAACTTCATCAAAAACTGTTAGTTTCAAATTGTACTTATTTATTACTTCACTAACTTTATTGTCTATAACTGAAGTAGATGAAACTATATACATTGGTTGCTCAATTTTTCCAGCTTTTTTCATTATAAAATCTAACATATCTATAAAATCTGGATCTTTTAGCTCTACTCCTAAAAATAGAGTAGGTCTACTTTTTAACTCTGTACATATCTGTTCAAAAAAACTATCATAAAAATTAAGTACTTTTAATTTTCTTACATCTTGACTTGTAATAAAAAGATCTTCAGGATTACAAATATCTCCCATAATTTTATAAAAATTGATTTTTTCATCTTCTGAAAAATTATTTTTTGTAGGAGTAATTGTATTTATGTAATTTGGATATAATTTTTCTAAAACTATATCATAATTCATTGTCATTATTGTTTTAAAATAATCAAGCTCAAAAATATTGTCATATATATCAACATTCTTATAATGTTTCATATCAAAGATTTCTCTTATTTGTTTTAAAAGAGAATTTTTTGAACTTATAACTGCATCTAGATAAGCTTGAGCTACATCTGAAAAAGAGTCTCTATTTTTGATATATCCTTTTGCTGATTGTTTGATATCAAAAATTATCATATCTGCAAGTTCTACTCTTTTTGGAAATCCTGTTATTTCACTAACAAAATCTCCTATAAATAGATTTAATTTTTGTGCTTCTCCAAACTTATCAAAAAAGTTCTTCATGTTGTCACCTACCTTGTGTTTTATTTTCTATCACTATTAGTATAACTTAATTTCTTAAATTTAACAACAAAAAACTTACAAAAAGTCAAGGAAAATTTTTATTCACTTTTAGAAAAAAGGAAATAGTTTATGTTTTTATTAGTAATATATTAAAAAAAGTGTTATTATTAAAATATAAACTATGAGGTGATAAAATGAATCTGATTATAACTTTTTTTAAAGACTATATTGTAATTATTAATATATTCTTTTTAATTACAATTGTACTCTTAGAAAGAAAAAAACCTGTATACACTTTATTTTGGATAACTATACTTATTCTTGCTCCATATATTGGATTTATATTCTATCTATTTTTTGGATTGAGCTTTAGAAAAAAAAGGGTTGTTGATAAATTTTATAAATGGAAATTTCTTCATAGCAAAAAAGTTATCAGCTCCTCTGAAAGAAAAGATCTAAACAGATGGAAGCAACTTATCTCATACCTTGAAATAGCTTCTAATAATAAATTAACAACTTTAAATGCTTTTAAATTATTTACTGATGGAAATATTTTCTTTAATCATATGATAGAAGATTTAAAG
>UQQO01000222.1 GCA_900543175.1 uncultured Fusobacterium sp. | reverse complement strand
GTTTATGTAAGTTCTATATCTAAAAATAATGAAAATATAGGTGTTATTACCCTTTTACAAGATATAACTAAATCAAAAGAAATAGATAAAATGAAAACAGAGTTTATTGCAACTGTTTCTCATGAATTTAAAACTCCTCTTACATCTATTGGAATGTCTGTTGATCTGTTGTCTGCAGATAAGGATATTAATTCTAATCCTATGCATAAAGATTTAATTAGAATAATAAAAGAAGAAAAAGAACGTATGGTATATCTAATTAAAGATCTATTAGATCTTTCAAAAATTGAAACAGGTAAAGGTCAAATTAAACTTGAAAATTGTAAATTAAAATCAATTCTTGAAAATTCCATAGAAGATTTAAAAAATTATTGTGATGAACAAGAAGCTGAAGTTATTTTAGAAAATATAGATGAAAATCTATCAGTTTACGCTGATCCAAGTAAAATATCTTTGGTTATAAAAAATCTTATTTCTAATGCTGTAAAATATAGAAAAGAAAATGTAAAACCTAAAATTTTAATAGATATAATAAAAAAATCTAACAATGTTATTGTAAGTGTAAAAGATAACGGTAGAGGAATTCCTCAAGACTATCTTGAAAAAATATTTGAGAAATTTATTCAAGTTAAAGTTTCAAACGATGGAAAAATTGAGGGTACTGGTTTAGGTTTATCTATTTGTAAGGGAATTATAAAAGCTCATAATGGAGAAATCTGGGTTGAAAGTACAGTTGATAAGGGAAGTACTTTCTATTTCTCTTTAAAATCTTTTAATTAATTTAGATAATAAAAAGGAGGCTGTATAATAATTTAATTATAGATTATTATACAAATAAAAATGGAAAAAAGAATATTAATAGTTGATGATGAAAAAAATATTAGAACAACTTTAAACTACTGTCTTTTAAGTGAAGGATATGAAATTGATTTTGCCGTTAATGGAGAAGAAGCAATAGAAATTCTTATCCAAAAAGAAAAAAAATATGACTTGATTTTACTTGATATAAAGATGCCTGGAATAAATGGAATGGAAGTTTTAAGAAGATTGAGAACTTGTAAAAATAATACTGAAATTATTATGATGACTGCTTATGGAAGTATCAAAGAAGCAGTTGAAGCAATAAAATTAAATGCTGTTGACTTTATTGGAAAACCTTTTACTCCTACTCAAATAAAAGAATTAATAAAAAAAGTTTTTTCTCGTGAAGAATTAAAGGAAAAAGAAAATTGTTCTTTTGAAGAGTTGATTGAACTTGCAAAATTATATATAACTAATGGAAATTTAGAAAAATCAAAAGAGATATTAGAAAAAGCTGTTAGTAAAAATGTAAACTCTCCTGAAACATACAATCTTTTAGGAGTTATTGCTGAAAGTGTTGGAAATACTGAAAATGCTCAAAAACAATATAGAGCATCTTTAGCTTTTAATCCATCTTATGAACCTGCAATTTGCAACTTAGAAAGAGTTACTAATGCTGGAGAATCAAAAGATTTTAATTTAGGGTAGGTAATTATGAATAAAAGAGAAATGGACTATATTATAATAATTGGCTGTGGAGCTTTTGGAGCGAGCGTTGCAGAATATCTATCTACTCAAAAGAAAAGTGTAGTAAAAAAGAAGAGACTTTTCAAAAGTTAAGTGAGATTTTTAGTGGCTTTACTATAGAAGCTG
This sequence comes from uncultured Fusobacterium sp., assembly GCA_900543175.1. Classification (GTDB taxonomy): domain Bacteria; phylum Fusobacteriota; class Fusobacteriia; order Fusobacteriales; family Fusobacteriaceae; genus Fusobacterium_A. Next base: position 456 of record UQQO01000222.1, on the reverse strand, counting down.
ATGAAATAGAAAAATATACTCTTTTACTTGCTAATATTGAACGAGCTGAAATAATTATTACAGCTACTAATGATGATAATACAAATCTTATGATTGCACAGATAGCAAAAAAATATATAATGTTCCCAAAGTTATAGCTAGAGTTTTTGATCCCACTAGACAAAATCTTTATGAAGATTTTGGAATAGAAACTATTAGTCCCATTAGTTTATCAATCGAAAAATTTAAAAGCTTAGTATAAAGGAGATTTCAAATTGAATATTATAATTGCTGGAGAAGGAAAAGAGATACATTTCCTTATAAAATCTTTCACTTCAAAAGGACATGAAGTTATTGTTATTAACAAAAATGAAGAAACTTGTAAAAAAATAGCAAGGATTCATGAGACTATTACTGTAGTTTGTGGAGATTCAACTAAATTAGAGAGGGTGTGAACTTATTTCTGTAAATTAGTAC
>UQQO01000221.1 GCA_900543175.1 uncultured Fusobacterium sp. | reverse complement strand
TCCTTTACTGTTTTTGCGTATACCAAATGGCTATCAGGAATAACAGCGGTTAATATAAAGGTAGAAAGAAGAACGCAAAAGATTTTAATAAATGGAAAAAATATCATATCACAGATTTTATATTTATAAGCTAATATTCCCAACACACTTCCTAAAAAAAATGAAACTATTAAACTTACAACTGCCTTTTTTAAAGTGTTAAAAAGTATAATTAAAAAATTTTCATTTTTCAAAATCTCAATTAAAGAGTTAAAAACACTTAATATATCTGGAAAGATCATTTGATTTCCAACAATTTTTGCAATAATCTCCCAAACAACAAGAAAAATTATAGAAGATAAAAAAAGATAACTATTTTGATATGAATATCTCTTCATTTGGAATTTTTCCTCCAATAGCTTTTTTATTATTTTCAGCTATCTCTTTAAAATATATCATATACTCATCTTTTCCCTTTGCTCCTGTTGTAAAATCAAAATTAGCTTTTTTAATAGCTTCATCTATAATATCCTTTGGTAAAGTGATTTGAGCCTTTGAAATATATTCTAATCTTTTATTATCATTGCTTTCTATAAATTCAATACTATCTTTTAAATCGTTTATAAACTCATCTAAAAAATTAGGATTTTCTTTTAATATATTTTCTGAAACTATCAATGTTGATTGAGGGTATCCCTTTGCTACATTAAATAAATTTTTCCACTCTTGATTAAGCTCAACATTAATTTTACTATTTTTATCTTTAGCAAGAATCTTACTTGCCATAGGTTCAGCAATTACTACAATATCTTTTTTTCCACTTAAATAAAGTGGTACTAACTCATTTCCACTACTTAAATAATCAATTTTGATATCTTTAGATAGATCTAAACCATTTTTCTTTAAAAGAGTTTGTAAAATTATATCTGGAGTAAGCCCCTTTCCTATTGTTCCTATCTCTTTTCCTTTTAGATCTTTCAAAGAGTTAAAATTCTCTCTACTGATAACATAGAAAGATCCCCAACCTACTGTACCACCAATTTTATAACCTAATCCTTTATTATAAAGTTGTCCAGCAAGATTTGATGGAACAATAGCTATATCAGCATCTTTTTTCATAAGAGTCATAACTAAAGATTCAGATAGTTTCTCTATTTTGTACTCTACATCTACCCCATCAATTTGAGGTTTCTCATTTATCATCTTAACTAAGCTTAGAGCAGGAAGTCCATCTGGAGCTACCACTTTAATTTTATCTTTAGAATATATATTTATGCCTAAAAGCAACATTGATATAAGACATATAAGTTTCTTTTTCATTTTAAATCCTTTCCTATTTAGCTTTACTTTCTTTCTCTTTTATAAAATCAGCACAGTCACCAAAATAGAAATTTTTCTCTCTTTTTCTTAAAAATAAAAGTTTATTAGCAAATTTAGAGATCTCTTTTATATTATGAGTAATAAATATAACTGTAAGTTGTCTATTGTCACACATTCTTTTTACTGTTTCATAAAAATTTATCTTACTTTTCACATCAAGTGTTGAACTTGGGTTATCTATATAAAGAAGCTTCGGATCAGTTATCATATGTTTTGCCATATTAACTTTTAATTGTTGTAAAGTATTTAGCTTATTTATCTTTTTATCTCTTACTTCAAAAAGGCCCATATCTTTTAAAAGTTCATCTACTTTTTCCCAGTCACTTTCTCCCATTATTTTTCCTCTATTTCTTGAGATCATCCCTATTGCAACAATCTCTCTTGCAGTTCCAGGAAACTCTTCCTTTGTTTGCATAACATTTTGTGGTATATAACTTACTTCGTCTTTCCCTATATTATGATAAGCAATTTCACCTTCTATACCAGTTGTTATTAATCCTAACATACTTTTAATAAGGCTACTCTTTCCAGAACCAGGAATTCCTCCAATTGCTAGATAATCACCTCTTTCTACATTGAAAGTTACATTTTGTAAAACTGCTCTGTTTTTAATATTCAAACTAAAATTATCTACAGTTAATATGATATCACTCATTTTTTAGCCCTCCTGTTCTTTTTTAATAATTCTGTCTATATTCTATTATAGCACATTTTTTAAAAAATCTCATGCGAAATTGAAACTTATTTTTTATACTAAATTTTTTTGATTAAAAAGAATATAGTTA
>UQQO01000220.1 GCA_900543175.1 uncultured Fusobacterium sp. | reverse complement strand
ATCTTTTGGAATATCCTTTTCAAATACATTTACCAAAAGATATTAAACTTTATTACTTAAAACCTGAAGAAATTATAAAAAAAACAGATTTCTATAGGCAAAATAGAAAAAATCCATTTTATAAGATAATGTATAATCTAATGATGGCATATGAGGGATATGTAAAAAAAGAGAATCTAAAAAAAATTGTAAAAGATAAGCATTATGATGTGGCAATAGATTTTGATATGGGATTATCAAAGCAAATAGATCTTATAAATGCTAAGAAAAAAATAGCATGGGTACACTCTTCTATAGAAAAATGGTATGTAAAAGATAGCAGAATAAAAAGGCTTGGAGAAAGATTAAAAAAATACAATAAGATAGTTACAATTTGTGATGCTATGAAAGAATCAACAGAAAAACTTTATCCATTTCTTAAAAATAAAATGATTAGAATATATAATCCATTTAATTTTGAAAGAATTATAGAGCATTCAAAAGAAAAAGTAGATAAAAATTTAAAAGAGTACTATGAAAAAGATTTTATTGTATCAGTAATGAGGTTGACAGAAAATTCAAAGGATTTTGATACTCTTATTTCAGGATTTAAATTAGCTAAAGAAAATAAAATAAAAGAGAAACTATATATATTAGGAGAGGGATCAGATAGAGATAAAATAGAGGAAAAGATAAAAAAAGAGGGAATGGAAAATGAGATAATTCTTTTAGGAAATGTAAAAAATCCATATCCTTGGATAAAAAAAGCTAAAATATTAGTTCATAGTTCAAGATTTGAAGGATTACCGACAGTTTTATTAGAAGGACTTATTTTAGATAAAATAGTTATCTCTTCAGATTGTCCAACAGGTCCGAGAGAGATTTTAGAAAATGGAGAGATAGGATATCTCTATAGTGTTGGAGATTATAGAAAATTAGGTGAATTGATAGTTGAAAATTTAGAAAATTCAGATATTAATCTAGATTTAATTAGAGAGAGAATTTTAAAATATAGTAAAGATGTAGTGATAAAGGAATATGAAAAAATAATATTAGGTTAAGAAAGCGAGATAATATGAAGAAAAAGATATTGTTTTATACAAGTGGAGTAGGACTTGGAGGAGTAGAAAAAGTAGTACTTGAAGTATTAAAAGAGATAGATAAAAATAAGTTTGATATAAAATTAGCTCTACAATATGAAAATGAAAATCTATTTGAAAATGAGATACCTAAAGAGGTAAATTATAAATATATGCTTCCACAAAAAATTATAGATAAAAGTCTTCATTTTAGAGAGAAAAAAAAGAATATTTTCTATAAGATGCTATACTCATTTATGTTAAGTTATGAAAAATATACAATTAAGAAAAATTATTTGGAATTTTCAAAGGATAGAGAGATAGTAATAGACTTTAAAAGTGGTGATTTTTTAAAATTAATAAATTTAGAAAATGGAGTTGATAAAAAAAGAATATGTTGGCTTCATGGTGAAATCAAAAATTTGAATAAATATGAAAAAAGAAAGAAATTTTTAAGAGAAAATTTAAATAAATGTGATAAAGTAGTTTGTATCTGTGAAGATATGAAAAATGGAGTTATAAAAGAGATACCAGAATTAAAAGAAAAATTAGAGGTAATATATAATCCTTTTGATATTGAAAAAATAAAAATAAAATCAAATGATTATTCAGAAATTAAAGCTGACGAGAAAAAACTACTAGAAGATAATTATATTATTATGGTTTCAAGATTAGAATTAAAAATGAAAGATTTTAATACTTTAATAAAAGCTTTTAAAATAATAAATCAAAAAAGGAAAGATATAAAACTATACCTATTAGGTGAAGGACCTGATAGAGAGAAAATTGAAAAAATGATAAAAAACGAAGATTTGCAAGAGTATATAAAATTATTAGGAGTAAAGAAAAATCCATATCCTTGGATAAAAAATTCAAAGGTATTACTTCTTTCATCTAAAAGTGAAGGGTTACCAACCGTTTTAATAGAAGGAATTATTTTAAATAAGGTTGTAATTTCTACTAATTGTTTAACAGGCCCAAAAGAGATACTTGATAATGGAAAATATGGAAGTTTAGTAGAAATAGGAGACTATAATGCCATGGCTCAAGAGATTTTAGAGTTACTACAAGAAAAGTCAATAAAAAGAGAAAAATATTTAAGTAATATAGATG
>UQQO01000219.1 GCA_900543175.1 uncultured Fusobacterium sp. | reverse complement strand
AAGAGAGTATCTTTCAAATTAGAAAAATACTCTCTATCTACTTTCAAATACACCTATTTAATTGTTTTTTAATTATTTTCACTATCTTCTTCAATTTTCATCTTACTACTATTATTGACATAGTAATAATCAAATCCCAATTTTTTCAATTCCTCTATACTTAAATCAGGATTGTTATTTCTCTTAAAAATAAATTTAATATTTTCATTTAAAAACTCTCTTATAACTAAAAAAGCATCAATATCCTTTAACTCCAATAGATCTGGATTACAAGCATTGATATTATTTAGATTAAGAAGTGTATTTTTATCCTCTTTGTAAATTTTCTTAAAGTTAAAATTACAATTGTCTGCTTCACAATACAATTTCTCCCAATCTTTAACTCCCTTTATATCAAAAAATAAATCTTCTTCAGAAAGTTTAAGAGCATGAGCAATTGTATGAACTCTTTCTAAAAATAATCCCCAATCTAAAATATAGTTCAATCTTATGGTAAAAAAGAGCTTTTTATTTCCATAACCCTTTTCAATAGCAAGTTGATAAGATTTTTCTAAAATTTTTAGAATTAAAGTTTCAAATATATCCTCTTCAAATGCAAGTTGATACATAATCTCTTTATCATCAAAACCAACAGCTGTGAAATCCTTTATAATTTTATAACCATAAATAGAGTTATCTTGAATATCATAAACTGGAACAAAATTAAATTTTATTTTTTCAATAATTCTTTTAAAATAAAATTGCACCATAAAAACCCCCTAGTTACTAAAGGTTAAAATCTTTTATACCATCTCTAAGAATATTCAAATCTACAAATCTAAAACTTTCAAGAGTCATATCATCAAATTCAGAGAAATCTTTTCTACCTGGAATTTTTTTAGCAATTCCAATAACACTATCAATCAATCTTTTTTGCTCATCATCATCAAAAACCTCTTTAGAAAGTGCAATAGATTTAAAAGGATTTTCAACATTTTCAAGGTTATACATAATAGGATCTGAAAGAAGTTTACGTCCTTTATAAATCTCCTCCTTTACCTTATTTAAAATATCTAAAAAATCTAATTTTTGAAAATAATAAACTTGATTTGTTTCTTTATAGAAATTAAAAACTTTGTTGTTATTTGTTACAATAATAAATTCCATAAAAATCTACCTCCCGTTATTTTATTATCACATAAAACAGTATTCGTCAAGATGTAGGTTGAAAAAAATATTAAAAAGATAAATTTATTGGATATTTTGAGTAAAAAATGAACTTAAAATATACAAATAGCTTCCTATGAATTTTATCTATCATAGAAAGCTATTTAAAGCATTTATTATTTTAATTTATAGGCTTTTCATTTCTCTCTTTTAGAATTAAAATTTTTAACTAAATAATTGCTATTTTTTTAATTCATGTAACTCTTTAATTAAAGCATCTCTTATATTATCGTATCTATCTTTTATTAGACGTTCATAATAAGCTTCTATATTTTCATCAGGTTTTTTATCTAAATTTTTAGGAATAAAATGACTGATTCTACAAACTTCATCAACTTGAGCTATATATTCATCTAATTTCATATTTGATATTTTCCCATTAGCCTCTTTAGAAATTTTAGTTAAATTTAAAACACTATTTAATATATGTTTTTTATCATTTCTTATTGCACTACTTAAATCACCACCAATTTTTTTATCTCCACCTACTGGAATTAAATGATGATCCTCTAATTTTAAGTTTGCTTCAATAATAACTTCATCATATAACCTTCTTTGTTGATTAGTTAATAAATCAAAAGGATTAGTACTTAATACATAAGCTAGTATTCCTTTTGAAAGTGCTGAATGAGTTTGAGAGTTATTTTTCAAAGTTTTTAAGTCTGAATAATCTTCTACTTTTAAAACTTTCTTTATTTTTTCTTCTAATAGTTCTTTTACTTTTTCATTATTTTTATCTTTTAACAATATCCAATCAGCTAACATTTTTAAATCTTCTACTACACGTGTATTTTGTTTTTCTCTATATCTTCCAGTAAAAATAGAAACCCAATACCAATACTCAATCTTATTTAAAGATTTTTCATCATTCCAAATCTCATCTTTATCTAATAAATAAGCTATTGGTAACAATATTAAATCAAAAGAAATATCTCCTAATTCTAATATTCCCAATCTTAAATTGCAAAAAGCCAAAGCTCTCAATAAACTTTTAATAACCTTTTCTGTTAATC
>UQQO01000218.1 GCA_900543175.1 uncultured Fusobacterium sp. | reverse complement strand
CTTCCAAAGTTTAGATACTTTTTAGTAACTATAAAATGCTAGAAAGTATACTCCTTATTAAAAAGAGTTTTGGACTAGTTTTGTGCAATTTTATTACCCATATCCGTAATAAGAGAGGCTAAATTAATTGCCTTTAATGATTGTAGAAATTGGTTGTGAATATCATTAGACACATAACCAGCTAGCAAAATATGCTCAGCCATGTCATATTGCTTAATCAAGAGAATCTTATCATGTTTTTCATTAAATAAAATCGCACTAATTGCTGTATTAAAGACTGGAAAACGAAAACTCGCACATTGTGAACAATAAGGAATATCTCCCTCATCTTTTAAAAATTTTTTCTCCAAAGGATGCCCACATTCGGGACAACAAGTCATTGTTTTGTCAAATATAGAAACCTCTTTTTTAAAGTTCTTAAAAGTAATTTTACCAGTAAAATCGAGACCACGCAAGACATTGAAATAAATCAAGACTTTTTTTAAAATTTATCTTATGATATACTAAACTTATCAGCTATTGGTTCTGAAAAAGTGTCTGCCACAGTTTTACTACAAATTCTCATGACTTGTGCCAAGATTTATAAAAAACGGATAGCTATAATAGCTCTTAGAGCAAAAACATGACATATAGGAGGTTAAAGACATGTCATACTTTTATCTTTTTATCGCCATTGTAGGAGAGATATTGGGAACTAACCTTTTGAAATTATCAGACGGTTTTACAAAGCCTATTCCAACCGTTTCTGCCCTACTTAGCTATGGCGTTTGTTTCTATTTCCTCTCACTAGCAATGCAAAAAATTCCTTTAGGAATAGCTTATGCAACATGGTCAGCTGTCGGTTTAGTTTTGACAGCCTCTATCGCAGTAATGATTTTCAAAGAAACACTAAATGTTTATAGCATTATCGGTTTAATTTTGATTATCATTGGTGTTGTCATGGTTAACTTATTAGGAAATGCAGGACATTAATAAAACCGGCTCTATACTATTTGTAGTGGGTAAATCCCCTATGGATATTATGGAGCCTATTTTGTTGTAGAAAAAAAGTTCCATAAGAACTATAATGAAAAGCTAGAATTCTGTCAATATTTTGGACACATTTTGGGAGGGAATTTTGAAGACTAGCGTCCTCCTAATTTTCCCAATAAGTTTTAACTTCTTCAAAAATCTTATTCAAAAGTTCTGCATCTTTTTCTGACAACTGATTTTTTTCTATAACTCTATCTTTTAGTTCTGTTGCCTTTATTTTATTTCTTGCCACCGAAACTGCTATTGAATGTTTCAAAATATCAAACTCATCCTTTGAAAAGTTTGCAATATTGGTAAGATCTAATTGTTCTAGAGGTAAACTACTGATAATTGAATAAGGTTTTTGTCCCAGCAAATAATCTGTAGTAGTCCCAAAGATATTTGCTAATTTCACAACGAATTCTAATCCTGGTTCTAACGTTCCATTCTCCCACCGAGAATATGTCCCTTGTTGAACTCCAATTAATTCCGATATTTGTACTTGAGTTAACTTTTTTGATTTTCTGAGAGTTTTTAACCTCTCTGAAAATTTATAATCCTCTGTATACATAATTCTCCTATAGATATTCTTATTCGTATATTTTAGCTTGACAAAATATTCTAAACGGTATAAAATAGAATTATTCCATAAGGAATATTTATTTTGAGATTGAATATTCCATTGAGAATATTATAGCATAAAAGGAGGTAAAAGCGTATGTAACTAGTAGTCGATTTAAAAAATTTTAATAAAGGAGGTAGGATTCGACAAAATAAAAAATCTTGAAACAAATGTGCCGTTCGTTCCAAGATCAAAACATATTATGTAACAATTATACCACAGAAAACTCTTCAGTTGCACAAGAAAATTTCGGAGGTTTCACAAAAAGATGACCAATAAAGAGTTAGTCAATCAAATTTCTGGCCTAAACTCTACCTCTACTCTTAAAAATTGGATTCAACTGATTAAAGAGATAAGTGGCAAGGAATTTAAGAAAATTAAAGTTCCTATCAGTAGAAATCCCAGAACTCATCAATTAAGTTATACAGTTGCCTATGATTTTACAGACGAAGACCTTAGACAATTTCAAAAGTTAGCTAAACTAAAACTTGAAATAGGTCTAAAAGAGGCTATACAAGCCGTATTTGGGAGTCTAGCAGACAATGAACATGAATCCCTAAACCAAGTAATAGATGAGCTCTACGATGAACTGAGCGCCTTAAAAC
>UQQO01000217.1 GCA_900543175.1 uncultured Fusobacterium sp. | reverse complement strand
CAATTATACATTCTATTAATACATTAGTCAAGTATTTTAAATACATAAACAGTTCTATTTTTTGTCATAATATACAATATTTATGCTCATTTTATTTTTTATTTAGAAAATTTATATTGATAATTAGTTAAAAAATTTCAATAAATATCAATATACCAAAAATCATAATCTTTTTTTAATAATCCTTTCACAAATCCAATTTATACTCCACAGAAAAAGTGATTCTATCCTCTTTTCCTGCTCTCTCCTCTCTGTCCTTATTTTTATTAATCTGATACATCACATCGAAGGTTAAGCCATTTTTATACTCTACTCCCCCACCAATTCCATAATACCTTCCATTTTCATACTCCATTGATCTATTTAATGAGGTGTATTCACTTTTAGAAAGTTCGCTCTCTCTATTTTCTACCCCTTCAATATAGTAACCTAAGTTAAGTTTTAAATATGGTTTAGCTCCTGTTTCTGGGGTAGAAAAATTATATTTTCCAGTTGCATATACTGGGATATTTCCAAAACTATTTTCATCTGAAAGAGTTCGATTTTTATGCCCTATACCACTTTGCTCCTCATCAAAACGGTATCTTTCATCTCTCTGTCCTTGATATTTTACCCCTACACCTATTTCAAAATCCTCAATCAACTTTTCAGATGTCAACTCCTTTGAAATCTCATTTTTTATAGGGACAACCTTTGTTTTATCCTCAAACTCATACTCTTTTATCTCACTATTTAAACTATCTAAAAAATCGTAGTAGTTTTTTACTAAAGCACTATACTCACTTTCAAAATGCAATCTATCTTCACCATTGCTAGTTAAAAACTGTTGCTCTTGAATATTTTCATCTATCTCTACACTACTCTCTGGCTCTGGAGAGTTTTCAGCAATTTTAATTATCTCTAATAGTTTTTCCTCTGTTAATTCTTCCTTTACATCTATTTTTTCTTCAATAATAGGAAGGTTATTTTGGGTGTAAGCAACTAATACTGTATTCAAAAATATAAAGATCAATATTTTTTTCATTTTCTACCTCCCTTTTATTTAATTTTTCAACTTTATTTTAACAAAAATATAGAATTTTTTAAAGTTCATTTTTATAAATTAACATTAACTTTAATTTGATTTTTAAACAAATAAAAAGACTGTAAATTTAATAATTTCATCTTATTAATTTATTACAGTCTACTTTTTTTATTTTACTTATTCTTTATAATTACAAGCTCATTATAGAACTTTTCCATCTCCTCAAATAATCTTGGAGAACCTCTTAAAATCTTACTAGAATCAACTATAAATAGATTTTCTTTTTTCCCAGCAGTAGTTTTTAAAACAGCTGATTTCTTCAGATCATCAGGAGATTTAATACTCATAGCTCCTGCTAAAAAATCTGGATTTTCTCTAATAAGAAGATCTTGAGATATAATTGGTCTGCTTCCTTTTAAATCTCCAGCTATATTTTTAACTCCTAAAAATCTCATAATCTCCCCAGGAAGTGACTCATCATTAAAAGCCAACATAGGAGTAGTTACATATAAAATAGCTCCTTTTAGATTAAGTGGCTCTTTTTCTAACTTAGCTTTTAAAGTGTCAACTCTCTTTTTACCATCTTGATAGATAGCCTCTGCTTCTGCTTTTTTCCCTGTAAACTCTCCATAGATCTCTATATTTTTAAATATATCATCTATTTTCTCTGTTTCACTTATAATAAATGGTATTTTCAATTTCTTTAAACTATCCCCTGTTGAAACAGACATAGTGTTTAAAATTACTAAATCTGGAGAAAAAGATAGTATTTTTTCAATACTAGGTTTTGTTATATTTCCTACACTTGGAAGTTTATTAGTTTTCTCAACTGGTTGTATCTTACTCATAAAAGTTTTTCCAATAGCTGCTATCTTATCCTCTGCTCCTAACATATAAAGAATTTCTATTCCAGCAGGATCGGCTAAAACAATTCTATTGTACTCTTTAAGCTCTACTGAGTTATTGTATTTATCAACTACCATACCATCTTTTATTTCAAGGGAGTATGAAACTATTGAGATAAAACAAAAAGTTAGTAGTAAAAAAAATCTTTTTTTAATATTCATCTATATACTTCCTTTCTTTAAATTTAGTTAAATTTATTATACATCGTTAGGTTTGGACAAAGTACCTTTGTTATTTATGTTTATTAGTTAATTTCAGTTATCAAAACTAAGATTTTAAATATCAGCTAAATTCCATGTCGTAGAATAAAG
>UQQO01000216.1 GCA_900543175.1 uncultured Fusobacterium sp. | reverse complement strand
CTCTTCTGATATTTCAACTATTTTTACTTCATCTACAACTACAAGATCCTCTCTTCTCCCTAAAGAGATGTACTCATGGGGAGTTTTAAAAGCGTTAAAAATCTCTTCCACTAGATTTTCATCTTCTGGAACAATATGAATTACCAACTCTACATCAGAAAGTAATTCTACATTTGATACCCCTCTTGAGATTCCATACTCTCCAACCTTTATTTGATGTCTTGAGGCATCAAAAGTCATACCATTTTTAAATTCATATCTTGTTGCCAGATCATTTACTTTAGAATGATACTTCCCTTGAACACTAATTTTCATAGGCTTGTACTCTGTATAATTACAAGTATTATGAACCATTCCAATTACTGTTGAATATGGTGGTAGAGGGTAAGTTTCTTTTAATTGAAAACTTGTAGGCAGTTTATAGTTAACTAAATTTTGTTTTAGTTTTAATCTAATTGATTTCATAGTACTCTCTTACCTTTGCTTTTAATTGTTCAAAGAATTTAGGAATAGTTGTAGAATTTAAAACATCTTTAATCTCTTGAGTGTTATCAAATTTACCTTCAACAACTCCACAAGAAGTATCTTTTCTCATATTTTCGAATATTCCAGAATCTATATCTTGTACTAATATCTTATTCTCTTTTACTTTTACTAGATTTTCAAAAATAGGATTTTTAATATCATATACTCCACCTATTACAAATAAAGGGGCTAAATTTTCTCTTCTTCCTCTTATATCTCTATATAAAAAGGCTATTGTATCTAATAATTTTTCTACTCTTCTTGCTTTTTCCTCTTTTGGTAACTCAATACCATCATTATTATCTATTCCAATTTGATCTAAATCCATAGCCACAGTATAAACATAATATGATTTATGGATCTCAAATTGAGCTATACTTGGTTTTTCATTTGCTCTAATTGCAAGCTCCATATTTGTTAAAAAATCTAGATCTCCTTTAAATGTCTCTGTTGAAACGGCATTAGATAATCTAACTATAGCTGAACGTTTTTTTGCCATTTTCTCATCTTCTGTCTTTAAATATCCAAAAAAATCTAATTCAGGATAATCACTAATTTTAGTTTCAGGAGAAAATTGTACTACTGTTTTTCCTTTTCCTGTTGCTTTTGTTTCAGCTTTGTCTTCTCCAAATTGCTCAACCATATTATATCTTATAGCTTGTCTTGAAATATATGTATATTGACTTCCATTTCCCCTTGATAATTTTTTCAATGCAGCTACATTTCCTATTCTTTCACCATAATTTGCACTTTCTGCTTCAAAAACAATAGTCATTGTTAAACCTTTTGCTAACATTACTCCTCTCCCCCTTCAACTTTATTATCTTCGCTATTTTTATTTTCTTTTTTATCTTCATATTTTTTAGCTAACAATCCTGAAACAAATGAGTAACCAAGTTCTTTAAAATCCTCTTCGCTTCCCATCATCTCTAATATAACCTTAGGAACACTTTCATCACAGTATAGGTAACAATTTAGTATAGTATCCATTGTCATTGTAATATTATTTGTTTTTATACCATTTAAAAGTCTATAACAGATTCCTGGTAATTTATGATCACTACCTTTTGCTTCATATCTTTCTTTTAAAGTTTTTCCAGCTGCTCTAGCTTTTGATAATTTATTTATCTCTTTATTTTCCATATATCCTATCCCCTTTAACATTCTGAAGTTTATTTTAATTGTTGCAAAAATTGCAAAAGAATTTAAATAGATACTATCTCCTGCAACTTTAGAATAGATAATCCTATGAATTAGATTAAATAGATTCTCATTATTTAACAATCTTTTTGTTATCTCATCAATTAAACTATAAGATTCTCCATTAAATTTATATGTTAGAGATTCTAGCAATTGAATATCATTTTTAGAGTTAATCATAACTTTTATCATATTTTTAGATAAGATATTAAAATAATATTTCTCATTTTCAAATCTGACTAATTGAATATCCTCTAACTCATATTCCATATCTTTTTGTAACTCTCTATTTAGAGCTTTATATATTCCAGATAAAGAAGTTTCACTATAAATCTCCTCTTTAATTTTGCTGTTTATTCTAATTAATTCTGAAATATTAGTATTAGCATTTATAAAGATACCTGCTCCATAAACATAGGAAAATCCTACTGGAACACAACTATATATAAGTTTACAAATTGGACACATAGCAATATCATTAGTAAAATTCCAAACATGTGAAGGTTTTCTAGCAACATCAAATCCTGTATTAACTAAAAATCTAAAATTATTATCTAAATTTTTTATCTCTCTATTGCAAACGAAACAATTATAT
>UQQO01000215.1 GCA_900543175.1 uncultured Fusobacterium sp. | reverse complement strand
GCTGACATTATTTAGCAAAAATTAATTAAAAAATAAATATCTAAAAATATATATCAAATAAATGAAAGGAGTTTCAAAATGCTTTTTTATTTAGATAAAGATTTAGCAAAACAAGGTATAGCTAAATGTATAGCTGTATCTGAAAAAATGATTAATGAAATAGAACTTGAAGAGAGAAAAGAATATTTTCAAGTTAAAGAAGTTCTAATTTATGAGGGAAATGATATCCCTCATAAGTTTAAATTTAATGAGAGTTTAAATACTATTGAAGAGTTTATTGAAGTAATTGAAGATCCTTCTCAAACTCTATCTGAAGATGTTATAGAGCATGAGAGCGATTTTGATGAGAGTGTAGAAATAGATAGTGAAAAACAATACTTCTATATAGATAAAGAGTATGCAGATAGATTCTTTAAATCTAAAATTATAGCCGTATTTGAACAATCTCTTAAAAAACCTGCTGAATATTTTCAAAAAGAAGTATATCAGCATTATGGAAAAGATATTCCTTACTACATCACAGTTGAAGATAGTGTTGTAAGAGAAGCAACAGAGTATGAGAAATATAAAAGATCTCAGAGAAAGCTTGAAGAGAATGAAGTAGCTATTGACTCTAAAAAGACTATTGTTAGTCTTGCAGAAGGTCAATATGTTGAAGCTGATGAGGTTGTAACTGTCCCATGTCCAGAGGAATATTTAAAAAGGGAATGGGATAAGGTAACACACACTTGGAAAGATTTAACTACTGATTTAGATAGAGTAGAAGCTCAATATAGTGAGTATGAGGGAATGGATACTCCTTCAACAATACAAGAGATGAAATTACAAGATGAAGCTTTAGCTACAGAGTATTTGAATATGATGATAGAACTTAGAGGGCTTATCTATACTTTAAGTGCATCTGAAAATCAACCAGTTGGATATGCAACTATACATATACCAAAACCAAGTGAAACACTACAAAAATTCAAAGAAAAGTTTAATTTAATAAAATAAAGGAGATGATTGAATATGCTAACTAGAACAGAATTAGAAATGATGAGAGATATATTTGAAAGAGAAACAGGAATAAAATCAACAAGAGAAAAATATGAGGAGTATAAGAAATTTGATACACCTAGAAACTTTGAAAAAATGAGAAAAGAATGTGTATTAGACGACTATTTAAAGTTTATGAGTGAGTGTGAAGAATTTCTATCAAATGACGCTGTAACAATAGAGGATATATCAATGCTAGCTGAAAATAGAATAGAGGGAAGAATAGAACTTCCTAAGCCATCAAATGCACTGGAAAAGTTTAAAGATAGATTTAATAAATTTTTCTAGCAAGTAATTTATGCCTCTTGTATAGTTGAAGTATCAATTATGCAGGAGGCTTTAAATGAAAATATCAGAAAAAAATCAAATGATTTATCAAATGTATTTAGATAGTAAAACAGCTGTAAATTCAGCAACTAAAGAGACTACTTACAGAACTTACAAAAATAGCATGAGTAACTTTATGGAGTATCTGCACAAACATGAAGGAAATAGATATTTATTATCTGATGATACTCTAAAAAAGATAATAGAAGTATTAGAAAGATATATTATTTATTGTAGAAACTTAGGAAATAATAATAGAACCATCAATGGAAAATTGACAGCAATATCATCTTTCTATAAATGGGCTGTAAGAAGGGATTTAATTAAACATCACCCTTTCAGAGACAAGTTAGATAGATTAAAAGTAACAGAACAAGATAAAAGAAGAGAAAGTTACTTTTTAACTTGGAAACAAATTTTTACTGTCAGTTTATTGATGGAATTAGATCCTAAGAAATTTGATACAAAATCTAGGCTATTATGGGAACTATTCTTAGATAGTGGCTTTAGAATAAGTGCAGTTCATAGTTTAAAAATTTCTCAATTAGATCTTGAAAATAATATGTTTAGAGGAGTAACAGAAAAGATGGGTAAAGTTAGAGATCTATTCTTTTTCTCAACTACTAAAAAATTAATTTTACAACTTTTAGAAGAGAGAAAAGCTAAAGGAATAGAATTAGATTATTTATTTACAGTTAGATATAATAATAAGTTTGCTCAAATGAGTCAAACTGCTATTAGAAGAAGAGTAAGGAAAATGGGAGCTTTAATAGGGATTCCACAACTATACCCTCATAGTTTGAGAAAAACAGCTATTAATCAAATAAATAATTTAAGTGATACTAAAACTGCTAGTGAATTTGCAGGTCATAGCTCTACAAAAGTTACAGAAGAACATTATATACAACATAAATCATCTATTGATCAGCAAAATAGAATCTTTCTGATGAGAAAAAATGCAGGTTTAATGTAGTA
>UQQO01000214.1 GCA_900543175.1 uncultured Fusobacterium sp. | reverse complement strand
TCTTTATCTTTCTACTCCAAATTTAATAAAAACAAATGAAGAGTTTCATAAATGCTTACTGAGGGAGTAGACATAGGAGAGTATATTGATAAAGATAAAAACAAAAGAAGTGGTGGAAAAATCTATCTTATAGATTTTGATAATATAGATAATAATGAGTTTTTAGCTATAAATCAATTTACTATTGTTGGAAATACACAAAGACGTCCAGATATTTTACTGTATATAAATGGAATTCCTTTAGTGGTAATAGAATTAAAATCATTAAGTGATGATTCAGTAGGAATAAAAGAAGCATATACTCAAATTGAAAGATATAAATTTGAAATTCCAGCTCTTTTTAAATACAATGCTTTCTGTGTTATAAGTGATGGAGTTAATGCAAAAGCAGGTACTATTTCATCCAATGAAGAAAGATATATGAGCTTTAGAAGTATTGATGGAGTAAATATAGCTTCTCCCAATGAAATGATGATGGAAGTTTTAACTAGAGGTATGCTTTCAAAGAAAAGAATCTTAGAAATAATAAAAGATTTTATATTATTTTTAGACGGGAAAGAGGAGAAAATAAAAATTTTAGCTCAATACCATCAGTTTTTTGCTGTAAAAAAAGCTTTGGAGAAAACTAAAGAAGCTCACAGTAATAATGGAAAAATAGGGGTTGTTTGGCATACACAAGGAAGTGGAAAATCCCTTACTATGACTTTTTATACTGGGCAACTTATGAAAAAATTTAACAATCCTACTATCATAGTTATTACAGATAGAAATGATCTAGATAATCAATTATTTGGAACTTTCTCAAAAGCTCAAAGTTATTTGATCGAAACACCAAAACAAGCAAATAGTAAGGATGAATTAAGAGATATGCTAAATGTAAGTAGTGGAGGTATTATTTTTTCAACAATTCAAAAATTCTCACCAAGACCAGATGAAGTGATTATCCCTATATCTACTAGAAGTGACATTTATATAATAGCTGATGAAGCTCATAGATCTCAATATGGACTTGATGCTAAAATGGACTTAGAAGGAAATAGTAAATATGGTTATGCAAAACATATAAGAGATGCTTTGCCAAATGCTAATTATATTGGTTTTACAGGTACTCCTATTGATTTTGAGGATAAATCAACAACAGCAGTTTTTGGAAATTATATTGATATTTATGATATGACTAGAGCTGTGGAAGATGGTTCAACTGTAAAGATCTACTATGAAAATAGATTTATAAAACTTGACTTAAAT
The DNA here is from genome assembly GCA_900543175.1 of uncultured Fusobacterium sp. Classification (GTDB taxonomy): domain Bacteria; phylum Fusobacteriota; class Fusobacteriia; order Fusobacteriales; family Fusobacteriaceae; genus Fusobacterium_A. Next base: position 1,098 of record UQQO01000214.1, on the reverse strand, counting down.
TCAGAACTTATATCTAAAATTGATGATGAATTTAAAGAGATTATGGCTAATCAAGATGAATATATGATAGAAAAGAAAAAGAAAGATATTACTAAAATAGAGGCTGTTATTGGAGCTGAAAATAGAATAAAAACTTTAGCTAAAGATTTTGTTGAGCATTGGGAAACTAGAAGAAATAATGCTTTTGGAAAATGTATGATAGTTTGTATGTCTAGAAAAATTTGTGTTGCTCTATATAATGAAATTGTAAAACTAAGACCTGAATGGCATGATGAGGACAAGAAAAAAGGAAAAATAAAAGTAATAATGACCAGTGAAATTGCAAAAGATCCTATGGAGTTTAAGCAACATTTCACTACTAAACAAGAAAGAGAAGAACTAGCTAATAGAATGAAAGATGACAACGACGAATTAGAAATAGCTATTGTAAGAGATATGTGGCTTACAGGTTTTGACGTGCCTTGTATGCACACTATGTATATTGATAAACCTATGGCAGGGCATAACTTAATGCAAGCTATAGCAAGAGTAAATAGAGTATATAAAGATAAAAATGGAGGGCTTATTGTTGACTATATAGGAATAGGGGAAGATCTAAAGAAAGCTCTTAAACAATATAGCCAAAGTGATAGAAATGTTACAGGTATAGATACTGAAAAAGCTGTTGCTATGATGCTTGAATATTACGAGATAGTAAAAGAATTCTTCCATGGGTTTGATTATTCTAAATATAACAGCCAAAGTGCATTGGAGAAAGCTAGAATAATTATAGAAGGAATGGATTTTATTCTTGGATTAGATAGTGAACAGGAAGGTAGAAAAAAATCTTTTATTGATAATGTTTTAGCTCTATCTAAAGCTCATTCTATGTGTATTACTACAAAAGAGGGAGCTAAGTTAAATGAGGAGATAAGCTATTTTAAAGCTGTTAAAGCTAGTATTTTAAAACTTGAAACAGAAAATAGAGGTGGTAAACCTCCTCTTAGTGAAAAAGAAATTAATAAAAGAATTGCAAAGTTAATGTCTAAAACTATTCTTTCAGAAGAAGTAATAGATGTCTATTCTGTTTTAGGAATGAATGCTCCTGATATCTCTATT
>UQQO01000213.1 GCA_900543175.1 uncultured Fusobacterium sp. | reverse complement strand
CTCAAACACGTTGCATTTTCTTAACTTCATTTCGCTGAGGGATTCTAATATTCACCTCCAAATTACGTCAACTTGATGTTAGAGTAATTTTGAAATATAAGTTTTGTTATATAATCTTTAAAAGATAACCCAGCATTATAGAAATTAAAATTTAAGCTAAATAAATTTAATTTATTTTTCATCAATATATCTTTTTAAGTTACTAACTAGCATATCAATTGCAATTCTGTTCTCTCCACCTCTAGGAATGATCACATCAGCATAACGTTTACTAGGTTCACAGAACTCAAGATACATAGGTTTTACAGTAGTAAGATATTGATTTTTTATAGATTCAAAACTTCTACCTCTCTCATTCATATCTCTTTCAATTCTTCTTAAAATCATCTCATCAGTATCTGTATCCACAAATATTTTCACATCAAAAAGCTCTCTTATTTCAGGAACAGCAAATATTAATATTCCCTCAACTACAATTATCTTTGATGGGTTAATCTTAACAGTTCCCTCTTTTCTTGAGTGGGTAGTAAAATCATAGATAGGTCTTTCAATTGATTCACCATTTTTCAGAGCCTCAATATGCTTTTTTAATAACTCAAACTCTATTGAATTAGGGTGGTCAAAATTTACCTTTGCCTTTTCTTCTAAACTCATATTAGTTAACTCTCTATAATAAGCATCTTGTTCAAGAAGAGTGGCAACTTCAGATTTAAAAGCCTTAACTAAATTATTAGCAACAGTTGTTTTTCCACTTCCACTTCCTCCTGCTACTCCTATTAAAATGCAATTTTTCATATTATAATCCTCCTAATAGATAGACATCTAAACTTATTTCTAGTTATTATATCATGTTGTATAAAAAAAATAAATATTTCTCTTTAACTTATTTGCTGAATCTTTTCAGAGCAAAATTTGAAAAAGAGAAGATAAAAAGCATAATCATAGTTACCCAAAGAGCTGTCAATGCTCCCTTAGATATCCATATATCAAGAATTACCCCTACAAGAACAAAACTCCAAGATGTAAGAGCATAGCAGAGTGTATGATCTGCAAAGGCTGAACTTTTAAGCTCAGGATCAGTAACTCTTAAAAGAAGAAGTCCAGTTATAAATATACCTGTATTCATTCCAAAGCTTATAATTCCATGCTCAAACCAATCCTCTTTTATATACCACTTACTAAAAAAGAAAATATAGATAAAAGTAGATATAAACCCAAGAGTAACAAGGAAAATTATCGGTACAATATATTGAACTATGATTTTTACTGGCATACTTGCAATAGCTGCTATAATTGCATATTCTGTAAGCATCCCTGAAAGTTTACTCTTTACTTTGCTATCAACAAGATGTTGAAGTTTCAGTTTACACATAATTCCCCAAACTCCAAACATTAGAAAAATAGCATATGTCCATACAGCTATACTTTTTAGATATACAACATTGTTAGCCTTTATAAAATTAAAAACTACATAGGCTAAGGCAGTAACACTTAAAATTAGAGCAGCATGAAATCCTAAACTATCAATAGATGTAGAGAGAGTTGTTTCCCTTCCAAGAGAATTTTGCTTACTTATCTCACTTTCATACCCTACTTTTAAAGCTGTGGGAATATTTTCAGGTTTCTCTATATATTTACACATTTTTTTTCTAGCTCCAATATTGATAACCAACATACCAAGAAGAATCCCTCCCACAAGTCCGAAAGTTGCAATAGCTGAACCAACCCCTTGAGAGATATTCCAATACTCAAGATTTTTCTCTTTTAACATATTGGATAGAATACCGATAGTTCCATGCCCACCAGCAAAAGCAAATTCAAGTTCAGCCCCAAATATAGGGTAGATAGTGGGAATAAACCTTTTTAAAAATAGATATGAGATGATACCTACTCCTAATTGTAACATAGTAACCCCCATCATAATTAATCCATGAGGTAAGATCACTTTAAATTTATCTTTAGGTGCTAAAGTTAAACCTAGGGGTATTGATGCAACAATGGGAACTATTAATGTACTGGGAATTTTTGCATATATACCTATATACTCCTTTGGGAGAGGGAGTAGTAGCAGTAAAAAACCTCCTATTACAGAGGCTGGTAAAAATAGATTTTGTAAAATTTTTATCTTAGCTCTTAAAGCTACCCCTATAAGTAAAAAGCAACTTAAAAGTCCAAGACTGTAAATAAAAGTTAAATTCATTTGTTCCTCCTAAAAAAAGTTGTGCTAATATAATAATATCACATTTTTTAAATAAAACTAGTATAATTTTTAGCAAAAAAAATATAATATGGTATACTTATATTAAGAAATATTATGGTAAAAAGTAGCTTTTTAGGGGTTAAATAATGCTAAACTTTAGG
>UQQO01000212.1 GCA_900543175.1 uncultured Fusobacterium sp. | reverse complement strand
CTCTTTATTCTACGACATGGAATTTAGCTGATATTTAAAAGAAATAGAGATAACTTAACTTGACGAATAATCGCTAAATACAAAGGCACTTTGTCAAAACCTAGCGATGTGCTAGATAACTGAGCTTAGTTAGATAAACTATAGTTTAATATAAAAAAGCTGGAGTAATTATTAACTTGCTCCAGCTTATCACACTAATCTTTTAAATCTTTTAAATATTGTATTTTTATATCAGAACTTAAAACTAGCTCTCTAACTGTATTATTATACTCTTGATTTTTTCCACCACTAGAATTGATTCTATTTCTATACTTAGAGAAATCCTCTTCTAGTTCAGCCCTCTTATCTTCTTCAATCTCTTCAGATACAAGAGAATCAAATCTTTTAGATAGTTGAGTATATTGTTTTTTAATCTTATTTTCTTTATATTTACTCCAAAAATTTAGATTACTACAACCACTGAAAATAAAAATAATAAGAAAAATAAAAGATAATTTTTTCATGATAGTACTCCTAAAATAAAAATGGCGATCCCGATGTGGATTGAACACACAGCCTATTCCTTAGGAGGGAATTGCTCTATCCAATTGAGCTACGGGATCACTCAATTTTTATTATACTACAAAATTCATATTTTGAAAAGAAAAATTTCAACTTATAGTAAAGTATTCTTTAACATATGTATTAGATGTTTTTGTCCTATTCCACTGATACTACCAATTTTAAAGAGATAGTTCATAACAGTATCCCCAACTCCAACAGATGCCATATTAGCATATTTATAGAAAGCGATAGCCTCTCTTATTATGTGAGCATCACTTCCAAAGGTAGCTGTCAAGTTAAATTGTTCTCTAAGTTCAGCAGCTTGTAGATTTCTAACCATAGGTAAAGCATGATTATGAGTTTCAATAGAATCAACTTTTTGTATAATATCATATATGTATGGTTTATTATGAATGAAGTTTTTCTGAACAACACCACAAATATGAGGTATAGATTTATGACAGTTTATCCCTTGTAAAGCATCAAGATATTCATAAATAGTTCTATGTGTTTTTGCCATTCTCTTTAGATTTTTATATCCTTCAACCTCTCTTCTATAAAAATCTTCTAAATCCTGCATCTCATTAAAATAAACAAGCATTTCAAATCCATCCTCACATCCAATCTCTATACCTGGAACTACATTGATTCCCTTTTCATAAAGTTCAACAGCTCCTCTTATCTCATTATGATCTGTTACAGATAGTAGATATCTTTTATTTTTTACAAAATTTTTAAGAAAATCAGGTTTAATAAAGCTATCTGAAGCAGTTGTATGAATATGAAGATCATAATAAAAATCCCCTATAAATCTAGCATCACTCTCTAAAAATTTAAAAAAGAATGAAGAAAGTTTTTGAAATTCAACCATATTTGTCACCTCGTGTAAATAAATATATTGTAATTACAAAATAGGAGCAAGAAGTCTACAAATAGATTCCTTGCTTTTTATATAGAAACCTCTTTTGCTGTATTCACTTCTTAATAATTTACTACTTGTTTTCATATCATCATAGAAAATCTCTCTAAATTTCTCAGCAATATCCTTTTCATAGATGTTAATATTTATTTCAAAGTTTTGATAGAAACTTCTATTGTCAAAGTTGGCAGTTCCAATACTTACAACCTCATCATCTGCAAGGACCATTTTGCTATGTAAGAATCCTTTATGATATCTATAAACAGTAACTCCTAAATCAAGAAGCTCTCCTACAAAATATTGATTAACCCAATAAATAAAGAAGTGATCGGGTTTATCAGGTATCATTATTTTAATCTTTACTCCAGAAAGTGCAGCTATTTTTAAAGCCTCTAAAATAGTATCATCTGGTACAAAGTATGGAGTTTGTATATAGATATATTTTTTAGCCTCTAAAATTATTTTTAAAAATGTATCTCTCATAGTTTTAAACTGGTAATTTGGTCCACTACTGACAACTTGAGAGTATCCAGAGTATTTCCCTCTTGTTTTTATTATCTCTTGGAAAGCTTCATGTTCAAAGGCATACTCTTTAGGTTGATATACAACAGGTTTCTTTTTAGCAATTCCCCATGAGAAGAAAAACTCTTTTTCTAATTCTAAAACTGCTTCTCCAAAAACTCTCACCCCTGTATCACGCCAATGTCCAAGCTTTCCTTTGCTCAAATACTCTAAACCTATATTAAACCCACCAATATAACCTAATTTACTATCAATAAGGCAAAGTTTTCTATGATCACGATAGTTAGCTCTTAAATTAGCTATTTTGAAAAAAGCAAAGGGAGAGGGAAAGAATATCTCTACATTGATATTATTATCTCTCATAAGTTTTATCATTTTTCTATCAGCTCCACCAGCTTCATCAATGATTACATTTACTTCAACTCCATTTTTAGCTTTTTTAATGAGAATATCTATTATTCTTTTTCCTAAATCATCATATCTAAAAATATAATATTCCATATTAATTGAATGTTTAGCTTCCTTTAAATC
>UQQO01000211.1 GCA_900543175.1 uncultured Fusobacterium sp. | reverse complement strand
CAAAGAATAGTATCAATATTCTAATAGATAAAGAAACTATAAAAAGTAGCAAATTCCAATATGATTTAGGAAGTTTAAAAGCTCTTTGTGACTTATACTCTATTAAAATAAATTTCTATTCCAAAACTAAAGAACTTAAAAATAGTTTTAGAAAAGAGATAAGTGAGATTTTATTAAAATATTGGAAAAGCAAGGAGTTTAGAAATCTAAATTTCTATACTAATCCAGATATCTCTTTAGATAAATCTTCGATCTCTCAAGGACAAATAATAGAAGAAGTTATACAAGAAGTTGAAAAATCAAAAAGTATGAAGGATTTCAATAATATCTTTATAACAGCTCCTACTGGAGCAGGGAAATCAATATTCTTTCAAATTCCAGCTCTATATTTAGCAGAAAAATATAATTTAGTTACAATTATTATCTCACCTCTAAAGGCATTGATGGAAGATCAAATTAAAAGTCTAGGAGAAAAGGGAGTTAAAAATGCTTGTTATCTAAACTCAGGATTATCTTTTATTGAGAGAAATGCTCGTATAGAAGAGATTAAAAGAGGAGAAAAATCAATAGTTTACCTATCTCCAGAATTACTACAAACAAATTCAGATATCTCTACTATAATAGGAGATAGAGAGATAGGTCTTATAGTAATAGATGAAGCTCATACAGTTAGTTCTTGGGGTAAAAACTTTAGAATAGATTATCTTTTGATAGGAAACTATGTTGAAAAGATAACTCAACAAAAAAAATATAAGTTTCCAATTGTGGCACTAACTGCAACAGCTATTATAGGTGGAGAAAACGATAGTGTTTATGAGATTTTAAAAGCTTTAAAGATTGACTCTCACTCTATTCATATTGGTGAAGTTAGAAAAGATAATATAAAATTTGATATAAAAGAGTTTATTCCAGAAGAGGGATCATATAACTTTAGAAAAGAAGAGAAAGTAAAAGAGCGTGTAAGTGAAAAAATAGCTGAGGATAAAAAATCTATATTCTATTTTCCATTTGCAAAACAAGCTTCTCAAACTTATGAAGTGTTACCTAAAGATATTAAATCAAATGTTGCATGTTATACTGGAAAACTAGCTGATGAAAATAGAAAAGTCTCTCAAGAGGAGTTTAAGAGCAATAAAAGAAAGATTATGTTAGCTACTAAAGCTTTTGGTATGGGAATAGATATTCCTGATATAGAGCATATTTATCATTATGGTTTAAGTGGTGATTTAGCAGACTATGTACAAGAGATTGGAAGATGTGCTAGAAATAAAAATATAACTGGAGTGGCAGAGATTGATTTTAATAGAAGGGATTTAAGATATCCTAAGATGTTAAGAAGTATCTCTAGTATAAAACAATGGCAGATGAAGTTAATTATAGAAAAACTATTTGAGTTATATAAACTTAATAGATACAAATCGACATTTTTAATTTCAATAGAAAGTTTCTCTCATATCTTTACTGAAAAAGATTCAGATTTAGAGAAAAAAGTAAAACAAGCACTATATTTCCTAGAAAAAGATTTACATGAAAAATATACTTTCCCAGTTGTAGTGGCTAGACCAAAAGCTTTCTTCTCGTCTCTTTATGTAGTAATAAACGATAATAATGTAAATGATATTTTAACTGAAGAGAATAAAAAATACTTTAAAAAAATTATGAGTTGTGATGAAAATAAGAGAATTAGAAGAATATACAACAATTATAGAGCTGAAGAGATTGAAATATCTGATGCTGGAGATATTTATGAGTTTTCTGTGGCTAAATATTGGGAAGATAAATATGATCATTTAAGTTACCCTATGTTTATAAGAGAATTATTTTTAGGTAAAATTTTTGATCCAGAGCATTTAAGTCAAAGAATTAAACTAAAAATTGAACTTTCTAAAAAAAGTGAAGAGGTTTTCTCTGAAATAGAGCATTACTTGAATATTATACTTACAGCTCTAAGCAATAAAAAAGGGTATTTCACAAAGAGTGAGCTAGAAGAGGAGTTTGAAAGACTTTTAGTTGGAAAGAGTAGCCTTTTTATAAGAAAATTAACTAATATAGTATTGACTTATACATTTGTAGGAACTGCTTTTGGTGGAAAAGATAATGGAGAAAAATTTTTACGTATAGTAAAAGATCTAGAACAAGAAGAGGATAGATACACTCTTGTAAGAGGAAATTTCTCTAAATTTAGAAGTAGTATAATCAGAAACTTTACAGAGATGTTTGATAAAGATGGATCTGAAAAGGAGTTTATAAAATATCTATCAAAAGACTCTAAATATTTAGAGGTAGCAAATCTAATTCAAGCCTTAGAATTAGGAACTTTTGAAGTAACTGGTGGAAATACTCCAAAGATTTTCATAAGAATAAATGAACCTGCTAAATTAGAAGCACTTGTAAAAGGTAATAAATATTCTAACTCTTTCCTATCTTCAATAGAAAAAGCTGGAAAAAAAGCAGATAGTATATTAGAAGATTTCTTTACCCAAAAGAGAAGCAATGAGGAAAGATGGGATTTTATAG
>UQQO01000210.1 GCA_900543175.1 uncultured Fusobacterium sp. | reverse complement strand
TTATTGTATTCTCTCTTTAAAAAACATCTTTTTACTATCTTTAAATTTTAAAAATTCATTTTCTATTAAAAAAAGTGAATTAAAAATTTATTTAACTATAAAATGTGGTTATTTTTTTACCACTTAACCTTTTTACTCTATATCAGTCTTATAAAGGATATGATTACCATTTGGGTTAAAAATAAATCCAGTTACCCTTTTATTCATTCCTATTATATAAGTTTTATAATCTAAAGGTAATAGTGGCACCTCATCTCCTATTATTCTATTTACCTCTATATAATTTCTTTCTCTTAAAGTTGAATCAGAAGTTTTTCTAGCCTCATCTAATAATCTATCTACCTCTTTATTATTGTAAAAACTTCTATTTCCTACAGCTCCTGCTGAAGTTGAGTGTAAAAGTGGATAGAATCCATAATCAGCATCTCCAGTACTTACATACCACAGTCCTATCAACATATCATGTTGTCCATTAGCTGAGAATTGTAGAAATGATGACAGTTCTAACACTTGAATAGATATATTTATTCCTATCTCTTTTAAATTTGACTGAATAATTTGAGCCATTTGCATTCTAGTAGGTTCTTCATATATCCAAAGTTGATAGTTTAACTCTCCCTCTACTCCTGCTTCTTTTAAAAGCTCCTTTGCTCTCTCTGGATTATACTCTTTTATCTTTGCATCTTTATCATATCCAAAAACACTTGGGGCTAAAAGAGATGGGGCAATCTCTGTCATCCCTTCAAATACTGCAGTAGCTATATCATTTTTATTTATTCCAAGTTCAATAGCTTGTCTTATTCTTTTATCACTGATTTTTTGAGTATTAATTGAAACAAAATCTGTTCCCAATGATGATTTGCTAATAAATTTTAACTTTTCATCTTTTAATAATCCTTTGACATCTGTTGAAGAGATATCATAAGCGATATCTATTTCTCCAGTTTCTAGAGCTATAAGTCTATTTGAGTTTTCTGGAATAGTGATAAATGATAAATTTTTAACCTTAGCTTCTCCTTGAAAATATTTGTCAAAAGCTTCTAGTTCAACTTTTTCCCCTATTCCCCATTTTTTTATCTTATAAGCTCCTGTTCCAACTAAATTAACTCCCTCTTCATTTGGATTTACTTCCTTTACAATAGCTATTGAAGAGTGAGCAAAGTTATGAAGAAGAATTGTAGGGGCATTTTTTTGAATAATCTTAACTTGATACTCACCTAAAGTTTCTACATCTTCTATCGCCTCTACTAAAACTTTACTTATAGGAATACTCATATTTCTCTTTAAGCTCTTCTCTACATCTTTTGCTTTTAATTCACTTCCATCATGAAAATATATACCTTTTCTTAAATTTAAGATTATTGAGTTGTCCTCTTGAATTTCATAGCTTTCTACTAATTCTGAAACAAGTTCTCCATCTTCAGTAAGAGCAAACAGATTATTATAAATTTGCTTAGTAACTGCTAGAGTTGAACTATCAGTATGTCTGTGTGGATCAAAAGAACGTGGCTTATAACCAAAAGCAACTTTTAAATTTTTTTCAATTTTAGGTACTTCTACCCTTTTCTCCTCTGCTTTTTCCATACAAGCTGGGAAAATTAATGAGATTAATAAGATTAAAATATACTTCATGTTTCCTCCAAATATGATTTTTTTATTATATTAACCTTATAATACACCATAAAATCATATTTTACTATCTACATTTTCTAAAATTCAAAGTATATACTTATTTCACTTGATTAATTCTTACTTAAAGGCTTATAAAGAAACAACAAAAAGAGAGATGCAACTCTCTCTTCCTGTTGAGCTAATAAATTTATAAATCAATATTAAAATATAAGGGACTATTTTCCATATCTGTTATAACCATCTATGGCATTATTAAGAACTTTATCTGCCTCAGCTTTTCCAGCAAAACCATTTACTTTTATATCTTCTCGAATACCTTTATAATTTACAAACCAAGTTTGTAGAATAGTTAAAGTTTAATGTTTTTTTTATTATAATTATTCTATGTTAATTTAATATTTATTTTTAGTTAAAACCTTGTAAAATTTTTCTCCCCACTTCTAATATTTTTAGTTTAAATAGCTCTACTAAAAATTCTAAAATTCACGAAGTTTTAACCATTAGTTTCATTGACTTTTTATAAAACTTATGTTACTATGAAATAAATTTTTATGGATATTTTGGGGATGATAATTAAAACAATTATTAAAATTTGAGGTGAAATTAAGGGTGCTATTAAGTTTTTTACTTTTTATATTGACGTTTATATTAACTGTTTATGGTGTAGAATATGTTTTAGATCCTTTTGGGCAATTTCTTTTTGTAAATCCTGTTGAAATAATAGGATCTTTAGCTTTTTCAATAGCTTATGTTACAGGGATTCCACCTAAAATCTCTATATTCATAGGAGTTGCAATTTTAGCTATACCAGCTATTATTATAGTTATCCTATTTAATAGATATTTAAAGAATAAAAGAAAGAAAAGAATAAGATAATTTTTTATAACAGAATAAAGATCAATAA
>UQQO01000209.1 GCA_900543175.1 uncultured Fusobacterium sp. | reverse complement strand
AAGAAAGAGGAAGAGATAACAGGTAGACACTACCCCAAGAGGTAGACAAAAGTTTAATTTTCAATTACAATAATCAAAATTATGATAAAACAGATTATGATAATTTACTTTATCGTAATAAGGTGATATAATTTAATTGAGGTGAAAATATGAAATTTATAAATAGAAAAAATGAGATAAAAACATTGGAAAATGAATATAATAAGTCTTCAAGTTTTGTTATTCTTTATGGAAGAAGAAGAACAGGAAAAACTACTTTAATAAAAGAGTTTATAAAGGAAAAAAATGCCTTCTATTTCTTTGCTGATAAACAAAACGAATCTCTTCAAATAGAAAGATTTAAAAACCAATTAGCAGAACATTTCAAAGATGAGCTTCTTAGAAAAATTACTATTTCTGATTGGGATACTTTATTTGAGTATTTTATAAATAAAATAGGAGAAAAAAAGATAATTTTTATTATTGATGAGTTTCAATATCTATGTATGGTCAATAAAAATTTTGCTTCTATCTTTCAAAGAATATATGATGAAAAGTTGAGTAATAAGAATATTATGATTATCCTATGTGGTTCCCTAATATCTATGATGTATTCTGAAACTCTTGCTTATAGTAGCCCACTATATGGAAGAAGAACTGCTCAAATAAAGCTTCAACCAATAAAATTTCAGTATTATAGTGAGTTTTTTAATAATCCTTCTCATAAAGAGTTAATAGAATTTTATTCTATTACCAGTGGTGTTCCAAAATATATTTTAGAATTTAATAGAGAGAAAACTCCCCTTTGGAATATAGAAAATAATATTTTAAATAAAGATAATTTTTTATACTCAGAGCCAAAATTTCTATTACAAGAAGAGATAAATGATCTCTCTAGATATTTTTCAATCTTACACACAATCTCTTCAGGTAGTACTAAGCTCTCTACTATCTGCTCTCAACTGGGTATAAATAGTGGTGGTATTACTCCATATATTACAAAACTAATAGATTTAGATATTGTTGAAAAAGAGGTTCCTGTTACTGAAAATATAGATAATGGAAAAAAAGGTCTGTATAAAATAAAAGATAATTACCTTAGATTTTGGTTTAATTATGTTTACCCTTATCAAAGCTATTTAGAAATAGGAAATATTAGCTACCCTTTAGAAAAAATAAAAAATGAGTTTGATCTTTGGGTGTCAAAAACATATGAAGAGCTAGCTAGAGAGAGTTTATTAAATACTGATACTATTCCTTTTCCTATAAAAAAGCTAGGAAGATGGTGGGATAAAAATGATGAGATTGATATTGTTGGAATAGGGGAAAATAAGATTATTTTTGGTGAGTGTAAATGGTCAGTAAAAAAAGTTGGACTAAGTGTTTTATATGATTTAAAAGAGAAAAGTAAAAAAGTTCAATGGAAAAATACAAGTAGAAAAGAGTATTTTATACTGTTTTCTAAAGAGGGATTTTCTGATGAGCTAATAGAGTTGGCTAAAGAAAATGATAATATTATATTAAGTGATTTCTAAATAGTAGAGAAAAAAAGTACCTGCCAAATTGACAGGTACTAAAATTCATATTAAATTTTTAAATTAAACTAGAATGTAGTTTTGAATCCAGCAAATACAGTTGGTTGCCATCTCCAATCAGATGCACAACTTTCATGTTCTTTATTCCAGTTTCTATATTCTGCACCAGCAGCTACATAAGTAGTTAGATTTGGAGTTGCTTGATAATTTAATTGAATTGTTGGTAATGCATATAATGAATATTTTGAATGGTCTGCATTTGTTTCACCATAAATTTTTTCTTTTGACCAGTTATATTGATCATATCCACCTTCAAAATTGAAGTCTACTGATACATTTCCATTTGTATATAGGTTAGTTGTATTATAGATATATGCTTCCATGTCTATTGTAAAGTTTTTGTCTTCTTTTCCATCTTCAGTTAAAATTTCTGCTCTTTCTCCAAAGAAATGTTGAGTTGTATATAAGTTAAACTCAAATGAGAATCCCCATGGTAATTCATGCATTGTATATAAATCTACACCTACTTGATTATCATAAGCTGAGCTATTTTCTCCCCATACATATGCATATCTTGGAGCTACTGTAAAATCAGTTGTTTTTACAAGATCTGTATTAAACATATAATCAGCAAAGTTAAATTTTGCCATATATTCAAGATCTTGAGTTTCATCTGCTTTATCTCTGTATTGAATTCTTGAAGTATAGTTTACTTTAGAATCTCCAAGATTTCCATGATTATAGAAATATCTTAATCTTACTTCTTTAGAATCTCCTTTTACTGATGCATTATCTGATGATTCTACACTATTCCAGTTTCTGATTCTGTATTCTAACTTTTGTTTTTCTGTCATATTGATAGCTCCAGAAAGTTGAAGTCTTGAATAGTTGTCTTGTGTTGCCCATTCATTTTCATGTGCTTCTTGATTTTCAGTTTCTCCATACCATCTGTATTGAAGATCAACAAATCCGTTAGGTCTGAATCCTTCTTCTTTGTCTCTGTAAACTATTACTTCTTTTTC
>UQQO01000208.1 GCA_900543175.1 uncultured Fusobacterium sp. | reverse complement strand
GATATATTCCGTGGGAAAATTTTTATGAAGTAGAAAGATTAATAGATTTTTTAGATAAAAATATGAAAGAGAATGTTTTTTCTCAAGCATTTATCTATAGATTATTAAAATATACTTCGATGGCAGAGGAGTACTATATTAGCAAAAATGGGAAATATCTAAAATATATGTCAGATTTTACATATGATGTAAGTAGAAATATTATTGATAAAAAGATACTTCCAAGTAACAGTGAAGAGATAAAAATTTTAAGTAGTTATTTTGGAATTGAATCAATAGTTTCAGAGAGAAAAAAAGAGTTTTTAGCTAGATATATGAGAGTTGTTTTAAATTATGTAGTTAGAAAAAACAGGGGAGGTAATATAGATGTTCAACAATAGCTTTAATAATAACAGAGGGGGAAAATTTACAAATTCAAACCCAACACCTAAAATGGAGTATAAGTTCAGCAAACTTGGGTTTACAAATGCTAAAGGATATCTACGTGAAGAATTAGTAACAACAGAAGCAGAAGAGATAGCTCAAAGTTTAAGTAGTGTATCAACAGCACAGTTAAGAGCATTTTTTAACGAGATAAAGGCTATGAGAAATAGATTAGAAAGTAATAAAAGCGATGAGAATTTCGAGAGAATCTATCCTCTTATATTGATAATAAAATCAAAAATTCAATATAGATGCAATAAAGATCCTAAAAAATTAGAAAATCTAAAAAACTTCTTATATGCTGGAATAGATGAAATTCAAAAACAATATAAACTTGGAAAAGGTAGAGAAACTTTTGAAAATTTTGCTATATTTTTTGAAACAGTAGTTGGATACACATATACAAAATAAGAGTTGGGAGGATAAAAATGAGATTAAAAGAGATAAAAACAATTAATGGAACAATAGAGTTAGTAACAGGAACAAGAGTTGGGGGAAGTTCAGATATTATAGAAATAGGAGGAAATGATAGTCCAATAGTTAGAAATCCATTAACAAAAGAACCATATATTCCTGGATCTTCATTAAAAGGTAAGATGAGAATGTTAATGGAGTGGATTGAAGGTAAGATAGATCCAAAAGGAGATGTACATAATTGTGGAGAAGCTGAATGTCCAATTTGTAGAGTATTTGGAAGAAGTGCTGAAAAAAGCGAAGAAGCACAATCTGGACCTACAAGAATAAGTGTAAAAGATGCTTACCTAACTAGTGAAAGTAGAGATTTGTTAGAAAACCTAAGAGAAAGAGTTGGATTTGATAGCGAGTGGAAATATGAAAATAATATAAATAGATTAACTTCTAAAGCTACTCCAAGAAACTCTGAAAGAGTACCAGCAGGGGTAAGCTTTGATTTCTCAATTACATATAAAATTTTAGATATGAATGATGATGGAAAATTAGATGAGAAATATTTTGAAACTATTGTGTTAAAAAGTCTAAAAGCTTTACTTATAGAGGGAATAGGTGGAGGAGTATCTCGTGGAAATGGACAGATAAAATTTACTAAATTAGATGTAGATGGTACTTCATATATAGATAAATTAGAGAATATCAATATTTAGGTGATGTAGATGTATCAAACATATTTGTTAAAATTAAAACTTCTATCTTCATATATGAGTTTATGGCAAAGTGATACTATATATGGACATCTATTATGGGGAATATTCTACATATATGGAGAAGAGGAGTTAAAAAGAGTAGTAGATGAGTTTAAAAGTGGAAATCCACCATTTATTGTATCAGATGGTTTTATAGGTGATAAACTTCCACTTATAGAAAAAGAGATAGTTCCAAATACACTTGTAAATTATTTAGCTAGACAATATAAAAAGAGCTACACAGAAGTAGCAGTGGAATTAAAAAAGTTTAAAAAGATAAAAGAGATCTCTCTAAAAGAGTTTAATGATTTAAGAAAAGAGGATTATTCAAATATTGACTGGTTAGAAGAAAAACTGTTTTCTAATGAAAAATTTGAAAGAGAAAGTAGTAGTATAGCCACTATTGAAAATTTTCATAATAGAATAAACAGATTAACTGATTCTACTGGAGATAATAGCTTATTTTCAACTATGGAATATTTTACAGAAAAAGATATACATATCTATATAAAATTAAGAGATGACTATAATAAAGATAAATTTTTGTCACTTGTTAATTATATGGAACAAACAGGATTTGGAAAAAAAGCTAGTATAGGAAAGGGAGCTTTTAAGATAAAATCATTTGAAGAATTTAATGGTTTTGATGAGATAAAAGGTAATGGTTTTATAACTTTATCAAATTACATTCCAAAAGCTTATGATTATGATGCAGTGGCAAAATCTTTACATTTAGTTAAGAACGGAAAAACATCTGTTGGAAAAAATCCTTTTAAACAAACTTTCTCTTGCTTTAAAGCTGGAAGTATTTTTAAAGGTGGAGAAAATAGAATAAAAGGAAAAGTATTGACTAATATCCACCAAAATAAAGATATAGTTCAAATAGGAATACCATTTATATTAGAGGTAAATATATGATAAAGAGAGATATAGAGAATTTTAGATGTCAACTAACTCCTCTAACACCTATTCATATTGGAAGTGGTGAGGAGCTATC
>UQQO01000207.1 GCA_900543175.1 uncultured Fusobacterium sp. | reverse complement strand
GTGTATTAGAAATATTAGGAAATCTTTTAGCATTAATTCTTTGGGGTGGATTTTTAATTTTAATTATAGCTTTTTTAATTACAATTTTTAGAATGAATTAAAAAAACTATAAAGATATTTAACTGTTGCTTTTTTCTTTTCTATCCAATTTCTTCTTTGAATAATTAACTGAAAATGATATAATTTCTCTAGGAGGAATTTATGAAAGATAATATAGCATTAATCGGCTTCATGGGAAGTGGTAAAAGCACAATTGGTAGAGTTCTTGCCAAATTTTTAGATATGAAATTTGTTGATATAGATAGATTAATTGCAGCAAGAGAGAAAAAAACAATACCAGAAATTTTTGCTGAAAAAGGTGAAGCTTACTTTAGAAAACTTGAAAGAGATATTGTATATGAAGAATCTCTTGAAAATAACATAGTTATTGCCACTGGTGGTGGGGTGATTATTGACAACGAAAATATAAAGGCTCTTAGAGAAACTTCCTATGTTGTATATCTTGATTGTACAATAGATTGTATCTACGACAGGGTTAAAAATAGCAAAACTAGACCTTTATTAAATGTTGAAAATATGTATGATAAAATTAAAGATCTACACAGTAAAAGGGAGATTTTGTATAAAATATCTGCTGATTATACTGTTAAAATAGATAAAAGTAGTAATATGTATGATACTGCTGAAAAAATCAAACAAGCATATATTTATGGTAATTAATTACAAGGGGTGGTTTTATGTTCTGTGAAAATCGTTTACAAGGAAAATTGGCTTTAATTACAGGAGCTACAAGTGGAATAGGGAGATCTTGTGCTGAAAAATTAGCTCAAATGGGGGTTAATCTTATTATCACAGGAAGAAGAGCTAATATTTTAGATGAGATAAAAAAGGAGCTTGAGGAAAAATTTAATATAAAAGTTTGCCCTTTACAATTAGATGCAAGATCTTCTAAAGATGTAGATGAGAAGATTGATAACTTACCAAATGAATGGAAAAATATAGATGTCCTTATTAATAATGCTGGACTTGCTCTTGGATTAGACAAAGTTTATAATAACAGTGTTGAAGATATAGATGCTATGATAGATACAAATGTTAAAGGTATGCTATATATGATTAGAAAGATTGTTCCTTCAATGGTTGCAAGAGATCTACCAGCTTTAGTTGTAAATATTGGATCTGTGGCTGGAGATGCTGTATATGCAGGTGGAGCTGTTTATTGTGCCTCAAAAGCTGCTGTTAAAAGTTTAAGTGATGGATTGAGAATTGATTTAGTTGATACTAAAGTGAAAGTTACAAATATAAAACCAGGGCTTGTTGAAACTAATTTCAGTGTAGTTAGATTTAAAGGTGATGAAGAAAGAGCAGGTAATGTTTATAAGGGAATTGAAGCTCTTACTCCTGATGATATTGCTGATACAGTTATTTATATCTGTAATTTACCAGATAATGTACAAATTCCAGAGATAACAATGACACCTATGTTTCAGGCTGATGGACGTACAGTTTATAAAAAATAAAATTTATGACTCCAGTGTTAATAAGCTGGAGTATTTTATTTTCTAAAGTTATATTTAATTTGAATAGTAAAAAAGAGTTGAAGAGATTAACAAAAATTCTTCAACCCTTTAAATTAATAATTAATATTCAAATTTTTTAAAAGCGTGTCTATCAGCACCACAAGGAGGGCAAGTCCAAGACTCAGGTAAGTCATTAAAAGCAGTACCAACAGGGATACCATGTTCTACATCACCAACAGCAGGATCATAAACATATCCACAAACTTCACAAATAAATTTTTCATCTAAAGCAGTATCATGGGTTTTTAACTCACTAAAAGCGTGTTTGTCAGCACTACAAGGAGGGCAAGTCCAAGATTCAGGTAGATCATTAAAATCAGTACCAGCAGGAATATTGTGCTCTACATCACCAATAGCAGGATCATAAACATATCCACAAACTTCACAAACATATTTTTTCATAAAATTAACCTCCAACTTATATTTAGATAGCATTTATAGTTTAAGTATACCTTTTATTTTTTTTTATTTCAACGATTATTTTTTAAGTTATTATTTTCATCAAGAATTTCAGTTAAGAGTAAATCAACATTATGTAGACGTCTACAAATTTCTCTAGTTATATTAAAAAGAAACTTATTAAAGAGAGTTAAATTATTTTTAGATAGTTTATGGAAAGAACTTTTTGATAATTTTAAAATTGTACTATCTTTAATAACTACAGCAGAAGCCACATTTGGTAAAATTCCAAGAAGATCTGTTTCCCCAAAACAATCTCCACTAGAAAAACTTTTTATTTTAAAGTGACTTTTTTCTTTTTTTCGAATAAGGTCAACAGCTCCATCTAAAATTAAATATATACTGTTTGGTGAGCCATCTTGTTCAAAGATAATATCAGCTTTTTTATATTCAAGAATTTCTAAATATGTTAATATCTCTTCAGCTTCTTTAGTTGAGAGAGCACTGAACAAGGGAGTTTCTATTATATTTTTAAAAATAGAAATTGAATTGTAATCAGTATTCATTTTTCCTCCTTTTTTTAAAAAAGTTGTTTTAATATATATCTTTATGA
>UQQO01000206.1 GCA_900543175.1 uncultured Fusobacterium sp. | reverse complement strand
AATCAAAAGTTATGTTATACTTATAAAACTGGAAGTCAACCTCTATATTCTTATTCTTTACAATGTATTGAATTTATTGTAGATGAAATAAAAAAAGACCCAGAAAATATAATTGCAATATTAAAACAAAAAATGAAAAAAAGCTAACCCCAGGAGCAAAGGAATTCTAAGTGCACAGCACCTACTCTCATTTGAGAACCCAGCTATAACCCTTCACAAGTTAGCTTAAAAGACAACTATCTTTTGTACTTAAATTTTACCATAAAAGTTGCTAAATAGCAACATACAAAATAAAAAAACAGATAAACAAAAAATCAAAAAGGGTTTGCAACCGAAATTGCAAACCCTTTTCTCTATAAAATATCTTGGGGAAGGATATAGGTGATGATGTAAACTGTTATTATTTCAACTTTTTAATTATTTAGATATTCTTATAGTGTTCTTACGGCTCTTGTTATAAGAGTGTACTAAAAAGGTTATTGTAATAGCTCAACTGCTTGACGGAGTTCAAAAATATCTTTGTGAGTGTATATTTTATTTGTTGTAGCAATATCAGTATGTCCTATAATTTTAGTAATAGCCACGTCATTTGCTCCTGCTGTAGATAACATACTTGCAAAGGTATGTCTTGTATCATGAATAGTATGTTCTCCCAGTTCATCATATTTTTTTAAGTATTTTGTAAATTGATTTCTAAAAATAGCATAACTAATTTTATTTTCTTCTTCATTCAAGACTTTATATAAAAGAGATCTTATTTTAGAGTGAATTGGAATTAATCTATTTTTTCCAGCCTCTGTTTTGGATCCAGTTCTGATAGTAAATTCTTTCACATCATAATCTTTCAACTCTAAACTTAAATATTCATTAATCCTCATTCCAGTATAAATAAGAATTAATAGATGAGTTGCCATAATTTCATCATCAGCTTTACTATATAAAAACTCTATTTCATCATGAGTAAATACCATTCTAGTGATAACAGCCTCTCTTTTACCAACTTCAGCAAGACTGGAATAATCTTCTTTGATTATTTGAAGTTTAAGAGCATATTTGAAGATCCCTTTTAAAAGAGATTTTACAGCAAGTTTTGTAGCACTAGATTTATTTATACTGTCCATAAAGTTCTGCAACATCAAAGGTGTAAGAGATTGAATAGACTTATCTTTAATAGGATCAAAATTCTTTTTATACTGACTTTGAATATTTTTAATCCTAATTTCTGATACTTTCTCACTATGTTCTTTTATATACATTTGAAAAATAGCATCAACAGTGACTTCAGAGTTTTTTATAAATTGAGGATCTCTGTTATAAAGCATTAAAGCATCCAATGCCTCTACTTTAGTTTCAAAATATCCAATTATTTTTTGCCTCTGCCTTTCTCCATGTTCATTTACACTAACTTTAGCAACCCAAGGTTTTCTCAATTTCCTCTTGCTCTTTTTAGTATTCAGTGAATACACAGAACCCATTCCATTTGCATTTCTCATAAAAAAATCACGTCCTTTCATAATTTTGTGTATTACAAAATAACCAAAGTCGTGATATACTATATTTGCAGTTCTAGTACAGTTGACTTCGGTCAGTTTGTGCTTGTTCGACAGCTCCTATTGCCGTAGGGGCTGTTTTTATTAAAGTAAATATTCTTTCTTCTCAATAAAATTTTTAATAGATAATTTTAAATCATCTAATAACTTAGATATTTCAGTATAATATCTTTCTAGATCAAGAACAGAATATTTACCTCCAGATTCTTTAAATGATTCTCTTCCATGAGCTAGAGCATTTCTTTGATTTTTTATGGTATCTACAGTATATTGATTTGTTGGATATAATGATTTAGAACTAGATGAAAATTTAATACCGTGGTTTTCCCAAATTTTTTTGATTACCTCACCACTAACATTTCCTGAAATATTTAATTTTGCAATTGTTAATTTTATTTTTTTATCTTCAATAGCTTGTTTGATGAGTTCTAATGCTTTTCGTTCATATGTATTATAACTTGCATCTTTTTTAAAAGTATCTACAAGAAGATTCTTTAAGTATAATTCTTTTAAATTATCAATAGCCATACTATAGGAAATATCTTCACTTTCTAAATGAGAATAAAGTTCCTGCATAAATAAAGAAATACTATTTTCAATGTAACTATAAAGAATTAATATAAAGCTTGAACGAAGCATTTTAAAATAATCTGTATACGTAAATTCTTGAAAATTAAATAGTTTTTTTCCAGAAGCTTTTTTATCATAGGAATCAAATTTTTTTAAGATTTCTAGAAAATATTGAACTTCATTTTTTCTTTTTTCATATTCAGGAAGAAAAATTTCTGCCATTATTTAGCCTCCAACAATTTTGTAGTAACATATTGAATTCTTTCTATAACTTTCGATTTATTATTAGCACTATCTGTTGTTGTTACTTTTTTAAAATCTTCATCATCTAGCCAATTAATATTGTTAGGAGTCAAATTTGGATTTTGTTTTAAAGCTAAATGTACTCCTAAAGCAATAGATTCAAATCTTGTTCTTGGAGTTGAATTAGATTTTTTACTTTTTTTAAATCCAAGAGGAAAATAATTTTTAACAAATGTTAACA
>UQQO01000205.1 GCA_900543175.1 uncultured Fusobacterium sp. | reverse complement strand
AAATTAAACATTGGAGAGTATAACATGACAAAAAAAAATGAGTATAAAATTTTATCTCTAGCATGTCATGCTGGAAAAATTCTTCTACAAAATGGAGCAGAGGTATATAGAGTTGAAAACTCTGTATGTCAAGTAGCTAAATCCTATGGATTAATTCCACAATGTTTTGCTACTTTAACTTGTATAATTATAACATTGAAAAATTCTGATGGAGAGGTTGTATCATTAGTTGAAAGAGTTAATTCAAGAAATACAAATTTAGATAAAGTCTATCAAGTTCATACTTTATTAAAAAATCTTTCTAAATACAATTATGAAGAGTTGGAAAATAGATTGCTAGAAATTGAACAAGATAAGCCCTACTCTTTCCCTATAAATATTCTTGGAAACTGCTTAGGAGCTGGTTTTTTTACCTTCCTTTTCTCTGGAAATTTTCATGAATTTATAGCAGCTTTTCTTTGTGGTATCTTGGTAGCATTTACCTCTAAAATCACTGATATGCTAAATTTAGGGGTTTTCTTTACCAACCTATTGTGTGGTGCTATATCATCTGGAGCAGCCTGTATTTTCCTACGTTACGGCTTTATAACTGATGTTTCTATTCCAATTATATCTACTCTTATGATCTTAGTTCCTGGAGTAGCATTTATAAACTCTATGAGAGATTTATTTTCTGGAGATTTAGTTACTGGTTTTTCAAGATTAGGTGAGGTAGCGATGATTGGAACAGCTATAGCTGTTGGTTCTGGAATTGCTTTAAAATTACTTTTAGATCTAGGAGGTGTATAGATGCCTATTGAGAAAATGATTTTTCAAATATTTTCTGCAGTAATTACAACTTTTGGATTTGGATTAATGTTCAATATAAAAAATAAAAACCTCATTCATACAAGTATAGCTGGAGGTTTAAGTTGGGCTATTTATCTTTTGGGGCAAAAATTAGAGTTTCCAGAAGGATTGTCATACTTTATAGCTACTTTTACAATGGCTATTTATTCAGAAATCGTTGCTAGAAAAATTTCTACCCCTGTAACAACTATTCTAATTGCAGCATTGATCCCTTTAGCCCCAGGAGGTGGAATTTATTATACTATATATAATCTATTAGATAAAAACTACCCCATTGCTGTTCAAAAAGGAATACAAACTTTTATAATAGCTGGAGCTATGGCTGTAGGTATATTTTCTGCTTCTACTTTATTCAAATTATATGATGAAATTAAAATAAAGTTTGGAAAAAACAGCTAAGTGGATTACTCCACTAGCTGTTTTTAACTTTGTCAGCAAATTTTTTACCAACAGTAAATTTAAAAACTTTTTTTGATGGAATTACAATTCTCTCTTGAGTTTTTGGATTTCCATAATTTCTTTCTTCTCTCTCTTTAATTTCAAATTTACCCCAATCTTTGAAGATCACTTTTCCATCTTTTTCAAGTGCTTCTTGTAAAGTGTCGAAGAAAACTTCAATTCTTTTTTTAGCTTCTCCAACATTTTTTAATCTTCCCTCTTTTTTGAAGGAATTAAGATAATTTTTTGTAAATTCCTTTTCTGTCATATAACTTCCTCCTCAAAACTAATTCATATTTTTATAGTAGTTTTTTTTTATAAAATGTCTTATACTATAATTATAATACATTTTTATATCTTATAGTAACATTGTTTTTAACGAGATTAAATTAGATTTTTTTTTCAATAAAATTGAAAAAAATTTCGCATATTTTATAAAGGGGAGAGGTTAGATGTTAAATGGAAAAAATATAAAAATATTGGAACTTTTATTTCAGGAAAAATATAGTATTGATGATTTTGCAAAACTTTTAAACCTCAATCCTAGGACAATAAGATACAATATCGAAGATCTAAATAGAGCATTAGTTAAACATAATCTTAGTGAGATAAAGAAGGATAAAGATCTATTTTATTTAGATAAAAAAGAGATTTTTAAAATAAAAAAACTGATCTCTTCAAATTCAACTTTAACTTCAATTGATAGAAGAGATTATTTATTGACTAAATTACTTTTAAACCATGAGATTGTTTTAAGTCATGAAAGTGCAGTTTTAGATGTGACAAGAAGAACTTTAAATAACGACCTTCTTGAAATAAAAAAATTTTTAAGGGAGTATCAACTTGAAATTGAAGCAATTCCAGGAAAAGGAGTTAAAGTTTATGGAAACTCTAAAGTAATAAATGGGCTTTTAATAGGATTTTTTACTAAATTTTTATCTGCTGGTATAAATTTAAAAACTATATTTAAAGATATTCTTTTCTCTTTGGTAGATGAAAAAAAGTTGGAGACTATTCTTTTTAAAACTAATATTCTCTTAATTAAGCTAAAAAAAGAACCTCAAATATATAGCTTTTATGCTATTATATCAATAATTATTTTATCTTTTACACCAAAAGAGGACAAAGAATTTCCTTATAAATTACAAAATATTGATTTGAAAAAGTATGAGGAGATAAAAAGCTTTTTTAAAGAGGAGTTACAACTTGAGCTTCCTGATGATTATATTTCGATTATTATAGAGATATTAAAAAGTAAGTATATGAGTGACTTTGAGTTAATTCTTGAAAAGAATATGCCGTTTTTCTTTGATGAGTTGCAAAGAAATATATTTAA
>UQQO01000204.1 GCA_900543175.1 uncultured Fusobacterium sp. | reverse complement strand
GTCAAAATCTAGCGATGTGCTAGATAACTGAGCTTAGTTAGATAAATTATAGTTTATTTTATATAATTAATTATCTTGAGAAAATAATAGTATTTTCATTAGATAACTCACTATTAAAAGAGTACCCCTCTTTAGAAAATTTTTTTATATCTTCTATATTAGTAATCTGATTTTTAATCAGATAGTTTAACAGCATCCCTCTTCCCTGTTTTGAAAAACTACTAACAGATAAATATTTTCCATTTTTAAACTCTTTAAAATCAATAGTTATCATTTTAAAATTAAGAGATTTTTTATTGATCATCTTTGAATACTCGTTAGATGCTAAGTTTAATAGAATTTTCTCGCTGTCTTGTGATAGGAGCTCATTGATATATACAGTAACTTTTTCACTCCAGAAAGAGTAAAGAGAGTTTTCAGATATTTTCATAGTCATATCTAATCTATATTTTTTGATATTATCAAAGGGATTAAGAGCCCCATACATAGCTGATAATATAATAATTGAATTGTTAAGATATTCTAATTCTTTAGAAGTGTACTGCTCTATCTCTAACTTTTTAAAAGTTACACCATTATATAGGTTTATAGCTTTTACATCTGAACGTGAGTCATAATTTATTATATTACTGTAAGTTTCCTCTAAAAGCTCACCCTTTATCTTCATAATCTTTTCAATTTGATTTTTATCTAGATTTTTTAAGATGTTTAGAATTTCCTTACTTTCATCTTTAAATTTTGGTGAGAAAGAAAATGGAGAGTTTAACTCTCCAACTTTCATCTCTTTACTAGGAGAGAATATAATTTTCATTAGAAAAACTCTCCGTTATCACAGTAATCTTCTCCACGTAGAGGGAAGAAAATTACACAACAATCTTTGTTTCCATTTATTTTTTTTATCATTCTAGTAAGAAATTCCCCAACCATTGCTTTAACCTCAGGTGTTCTTTCAAACCAAAATAGTTCAACAAAAGTATATCCATCAACAATTTTTCCATCAAAAATATACTCAGTATCAATGTGCTCAATAGTAAACCAGTTTCTATCACATTTGATAATCTCTGTTAAACCGTCAATTATCTCCTTACTATTTTCAATAAGTGCTTTTTTATCCATACCTCTTACTTTTAAATGTGGCATAGTCTCCTCCTTTAAATATATTATAAATTTTCCTTTTCAGGAATTAAAGTAACATTGATATAGTTATTTAAGTTTATAGCTTTTTTATTGTAATTTATTAAGTTTTCTTTAGTTAAAATATCTTTATACTCTTTAGGAGTAGGAACTTTATAATCTTTTCCAATTGTAGCTTTTTGATAAAGATAATTTACCCAGAAGCTATTTTCTTTAAGCTCTGTATCATATGATAACTCATAATTTTTAACGACACTATCAATTTTTGTTTGATCAATATCTTGTAAAAGTGAATTTATAGATTTAAGAACAGCTTTTGTAATCTCATCTACTCTATTGGTGTCACAACTAAAGCTGATGCTTAAAAAGTCCTCTCCAAAGTTATTAGGAGAAAGGGAAGTTTTAGAGTAGATAGAGTAAACTCCACCAATTTTTTCTCTAATATCTTCAATAAGAGCGATATTTAAAACTCTAGAAAATCCACTGTATAAAACTCTCTCTTTATATCCATAAGTTGAGTTGTATGGGAAGATAAGAGAAACAGTAGCTTTTTTATCTACACCTTTAACAATTTTTTCATTTACAATATTTTTAGGAATATTCAGTTTTAAAGATCTAGGAGTTATAATCTTTTCCTCTGATGGAAGAGAAGCAAAATATTTTTTTAATATATTTGGCAACTCTTTATTATCAAAAGCTCCTACAATAATAAGCTCATATCCATTGAAATTATCAAATTTTTCCTTGTACATTTTTAAAGCTTCATCTATTTTAATATTTTCTAAATCTTTAAAAGAGAAAGGTTTTCTCCTCTCATTGTTTCCACTATAAATAGTAGCAACTCTATCTGCATAAACAGTTTTAGGAGAGTTTTCTCTATTTTTAATACTTTCCTTTGCATTTAAAATAGCAGTATTAAAAACTTCACTATCTATTTTAGGCTCTCTAATAGCATAGTTTAAATACTCTAAGGCAGGGATAAGATTTTCTCTATCACTGATAATAGTAAATCCTTGTTCATAATCATTTATATATGATGAGATATTAAAGTTTTTACCCTTCATAAATGTTTCTATCTCATTTGGTTTTAATGTACTTGCTCCAGAATCTAAAACTAAATTAGTAGCAAACAGAGAGTTTAAATATTCATTGTAACTATTAATAGAGCTTCCCTCTCTTTTAAAAAGCTTAATATATATTCTATCCTTTTCAAAATCACTATTTTTAACATTTACTTTAATTCCATTTGAAAGAATGTATTCATCATTGCCTACTTTTTTTAGCTCTCCATCTTTTAAATTTAATGGTGGAAGAGTTGGAATAATATTAGAGAAAGTTAAAAGATTGTTATTGTCTTTTCTATCTTTTTCAATAATCTCTTTTAATTCATTATTCTCTTTTTTTAACTCATCTAATTCTTTAGTTAATACCTGCGTATAATCTTTTTTTTCTATATTTTTTTCACTAGAAAAAAGGTTTGCTGATGTTATAAAAAAAGATATAAAAACTAAAACTTTTAATATTTTTTTATTCATTAATCTCATAAAAAT
>UQQO01000203.1 GCA_900543175.1 uncultured Fusobacterium sp. | reverse complement strand
ATATAAGAGAGTTTAATAAACTTGAAATCTCTCAATATTTAAATATAAGTATCCCTACTGTTACAAAAATAGTTGATAAATTTTTAAAAGATAAACTAATAATAGAGATAGGAACAGAACAAGGAAAATTAGGAAGAAAAGCAACTAGATATAGATTTAATCCTGATGCTTATTTCTCAATAGGAATAAAAATTGAAAAAGATTATCTATCTATGATTCTCACTAATTTAGATGGAACAGTTTTAAAAAGAACAACTATTCATGAAGAGTTTGGGAATGAGGAAAACTTTATCTTCCTTATAATTAATGAGTTAAAAAAATTCTTATGGGAGTTTGATAAGAAATCTTCATTAAAAGGAATAGGAATTGTACTGCCAGGGGTAGTCGATCCTGCTAAGTCTTTTATAAAGCTAGGAAATAGTTTTACAATTTCAACAGAGAGTTTAAAGGAGATTGAAGAGGAGTTTGAGATCCCTATCTATTTAGGTAATGAGGCAAATGCTGGGGCTCTTGGTGAGTATTTGATGAATAGCCATGAGCTAGCTGATGTTAAAAATATGTTATTCCTTTCTATTGATACAGAGATAGGTTCTGGAATTATTATAGATAAAGTTTTATACAGAGGTGGGAAGGAGAGTAAAGCTGGAGAGATAGGGCATATCACTGTTGTTCCAGATGGAAGAGAGTGTAGCTGTGGGTTTAAAGGTTGCTTGGATCAATATTGCTCAAATATAGCCTTAGTAAAGGATTTTAGAGATACATTTAATTATAATTTTGAAGAGTATGATGAGATTTTCCAAAGTGAATATATTGACACACCAAAGGGTAAGGAGATTATAGGAAATTATGTAAAATATCTAGCTAGAGGGATTTTACCAGCTTTACTGCTTTTAAATCCTGATAAAATAGTTATTGGTGGTAAAATTTGTAACTATAAAGAGTATTTTGAAGAGCCATTGAAGGAGTTATTATTTAAAAATAATAGTTTCTATGATAACCCAGATATATTGGAATTTTCAACTTTAGCAGATACAGCTCCTCTATTGGGAGCAGCTTTCTTGCCACTTAGAAGTCTATATAGAACAGAAAAAGATTAAATATAAAAGGCTGATGTTTGTTCCATCAGCCTTTAAAATTATTTATAGATATTTACCCAAATTTGTAAAATTGAAACAACTATAATTCCTGCTATAAAGAATAGTGTAACACTTCTATGTTTAGATGAAAGCAACATATTTATAATTTTAGCTACAACTACTAGCCCAGCGCCCACTCCAAGTGCAAATACAGCAAGTGGTAAAATATATAGATTGTTGATAATCTCAGCCATTGAAGAATACTCTCTAATGTGTACAAGCCCATCAAAGAAACCACTGATAAATCCAAGAATATTGTAATATTCACCTATCATTAAAAGTAGTAGAGAACCTGAGATACCAGGAATTATCATAGCCCCAGCAGCAAGAGAACCACAGATAAAAAGCTTAATACAGTAACCAAAAGTTACAGTTTTTACCAGCTCTCCACCACCACTATTTCCACCAAGAAAGTAATCAAGAAAAACAAAAACTAAAGTAAATAGTGCCCCTAAAATAAAGAACAATCTATTTTTACCATTGCTTTTATCTTCTCCCTTAACAATATATGGAATAGAAGGTATGATTAATAAACTAAAGAAACCAGCAGTTGATTTAGGATAGTTAGTGAAACAAAACTCAATAATTTTAGCAAAAAGCCCTATTCCAATTCCTGCTCCTATACCGATAATACCAAGAAATTTAAGATATTCAATTTTTTTCTTTAAAGGAACAGTTAAAAAGTTTCCAATTGCCTCAGTAAGCTTATCATATACACCTAAAATAACTGCTAATGTTCCCCCAGAAACTCCAGGCATAATATTAGCTACACCAATTACTATCCCTTTAAAAAATAGTTTTAACATTGTTGAAATTCCCTCCATCTATTACAAATCATTTTTTAGTTGATCAAATCCATTGATAACAACATCTATTTTACCAGTTTCTGGATTCATAATCAACCCATGAACTGCTACATCAGCAGGAAGTAGTGGATGGTTTTTAACCTTAGCCACAGTTTGCTCAACAGATTCTTCAATACAGTCAAAACCATGTAGCCATGTTTTTACATCTATTCCAGAGTTTAAAAGTATATTTAAGGTTTTCTCTTCAATTCCCTTTTCCTTCATCTCTTCTACAATCTTAGTTGTATTAAGTGTACTTACTCCACAATCATAATGCCCCACTATGAAAACCTCTTTTACATCAAATTCATACACACAGATTAAAATACTTCTCATAGCACTTCCAAAAGGGTGAATAACTAAACCACCAGCATTTTTAATAATCTTAGCATCACCATTTTTTAGATTCATAGCTTTAGGTAAAAGTTCTGTAAGTCTAGTGTCCATACATGAAAGGATAACCATGCTTTTTTCTGGGTATTTTGTTGTTCTATATTTTTCATACTCCTTTGACTCAACAAAATCTTTATTAAACTCTACAATCTCTTTTAAATTGTTTTTTCTTTCCATTTTTCACCTCACAATAGTTTTATATCAAATTAACAATATATAAATTACTACTAAGTAATTTTATATTACTAAATCATCTTAGTCAAGAATAAATTTTGATTTAAACAGGGTAAGAAAAATAAAAAGAATATAGACGAAGCTACGGACACAT
>UQQO01000202.1 GCA_900543175.1 uncultured Fusobacterium sp. | reverse complement strand
TATCACCTCATATCAATTATAACTGATAAAATATGCTTTTTCAACTTTTTTATCAGTTATATCTGATAAAAAACTACTTTTTCCAATTTTTATCAAGTATAACTGATAAAAATATAAAAATGGTTTAATAAAATAGAAAAGGGTTGGATTTTAAGATAAATTTGAGAAAAAAAAGTTAAAGGTTTTGTTTGTTTTTGTTGCTTGATTTTATAAATTTTATATTGTATTAATTATCGGACTAAAATATTTTGTTTCCATTATGTCTCAATTTATAGTATAATTTAAGTAAATATCATTAATGTGAGGTGCAAAATTATGGATCAAAGAATTATAAAATTAGCAAAGAACTTAGTTAATCACTCTTGTAGATTAAAAGAAGGAGAAAAAGTTTTAATAGAAGCTTATGGGGACACTACTAAAGATCTAGTAAAAGCTCTTGTAAAAGAGGCTTATTCAGTAGGAGCTCTTCCATTTGTTACAATAAAAGATAACTCTATTTTAAGAACAATTTTAAAAGATTGCTCTGTTGAACAACTACAACATATGGCAAAATATGAACTTGAAAGAATGAAAGATATAGACGCATATATTGGTATCAGAGGGGGAGATAACTCAACTGAACTTTCTGATGTAGCTGATGAAAAGATGAAGTTATACTCTCAATACTTTATGAATCCAGTACATATGGCTGAAAGAGTAAATAACACTAAATGGGTTATTTTAAGATATCCTAACAACTCTATGGCACAACTTGCTAACACATCGCTTGAAGCTTTTGAAGATTTCTATTTTGATGTTTGTTGCTTAGATTACTCAAAAATGGAAAAAGCTATGGATTCACTATGTGAACTTTTAAGCAAAACTGACAAAGTAAGAATCAAAGGTGTTGGAACTGATCTGACTTTCTCTATAAAAGATATACCAAATGTAAAATGTTTTGGACTTAGAAATATACCAGATGGAGAGGTTTATACTGCTCCAGTAAGAGAGAGTGTAAATGGAGTTATCTCTTACAATACCCCTTCAAACTATCAAGGATTTACTTTTGAAAATATAACTTTTGAATTTAAAGATGGTAAAATTGTAAAAGCTACTGCTAACAACAGTGAAAAAATCAATCAAATACTAGACAGTGATGAGGGAGCTAGATATATAGGTGAGTTTGCTATTGGTGTAAACCCTTATGTATTAAAACCTATGAAAGATACTCTATTTGATGAAAAAATAGCTGGAAGTATTCACTTTACCCCTGGACAAGCTTATAAACAAGCTAACAATGGAAACAAGTCAAGTATTCACTGGGATCTTGTACTTATCCAAAGAGAAGAATGGGGTGGAGGAGAGATCTGGTTTGATGATAAACTTGTAAGAAAAGATGGAATTTTTGTTTTAGATGAATTAAAGGGACTAAATCCTGAAAATCTAAAATAATCTAGGAGGGAATATGAATATTCTTATGGCACTTTCTCAGCTTGAAGTAACTGGAGCAGAGGTATATGGAGTTACCTTAGCTGATGAACTTATAAATAGAGGAAACAAAATTATGATTGTTTCAGATACTCTTACTAAAAAGTGCAAAGCTGAATATATAAAATTGGAATTTAATAAGAGAGGGCTTGGAAACAGAATCAACCAAGTTAAGACACTTTTAAAAATTATAAGAGAAAATAATATTCAAGTGGTTCATGCTCACTCAAGGGCATCTTCTTGGAGCTCTGCCATAGCTTGTAAAATAGCTGGAATACCTCTTGTTACTTCTACTCATGGTAGACAACCAGTACACCTAAGTAGAAAGGTTTTTAAGGCATTTGGTGACTTAACAATCCCTGTTTGTGAGAATATACAAACTCATCTTGTTAATGATTTAGGGGTTAATCCTAATAAAAGTGTTGTTTTAAGAAATCCTATTGATACTTCATTATATAGCTTTGAAGCTAAAGAAGATAAAAAAGAAAAGAAAATCATATCTATAATTGGAAGATTATCTGGTCCTAAAGGGGATGTGGCTTATTCACTACTTGAAGTTCTCTCTGCCATTGATAATCTACATATTAGAATAATAGGTGGAAAAGATATACCAGAAAAGTTTATTAAATTTAAAAATCTTGAAAATATTGAGTTTTTAGGTTATGTAAATGATGTACCTAATAAAATTAAAGAGTCTGATATTATAATTGGAGCTGGAAGGGTAGCTGTTGAAGCTATTCTTTCAGGATGTCCAGTAATAGCTGTTGGAGAGGCTAAATATATTGGTTGCATCACTCCTAACAATTTAAGTGAGGGATTAAAATCAAACTTTGGAGATATTGATTTTTCAGAACAAATTATTATAGATAGCAAAACTTTAACCTCTGATATTGAAACTGCTTTGAATTTAACTAATGAAAATCTATTGAATTTAAGAGAAATGACAACAGATGAATTTGACTTATATAAGATAGTTGATAAAATTGAAAAAATATATAGTAAAACTTATGTGGAAAAGAAAAAATATGAGATTCCAGTTATAATGTACCATAGAGTTGTCAATGATGAGAGTGAAGCTGGGGTTCATGGAACCTACATAACAGCTAAGAAATTTGATGAGCATATGAGATTTTTAAAGGAAAATGGATATGAAACTATTACCTTTAAAGAGCTTAAAAAATTAAATTGGAGAAATCGTTTTAACAGAGAAAAAAAACTTATTATGCTTACATTTGACGATGGATATGAAG
>UQQO01000201.1 GCA_900543175.1 uncultured Fusobacterium sp. | reverse complement strand
TGTAAGGAGGATTTCATGGATAAATTTAATAATATATTAAAACAGGAAATTGATGATTTCCGTAACTTGGGGCATAGATTTTTAAAGAAAGAGATTTCAGTGGGAGATTTTAAAGGAAAATCAGGTGGTATGGGAGTTTATGCTCAACGTGGTGGAGAAAAATTCATGATAAGACTTCGTACTAACTCTGGAATTCTTCCTTTAGAACATCTAAAATTAATAACAACATTTTTAGACAGATACAATATTCCACGTTTACATTTGACAACAAGACAAGCTATTCAATTACATGATTTAGGAATTGATGATGTTTGTGATATTATGAGTGAATCAATTGATCACAATCTTTATACTCGTGGTGGAGGTGGAAACTTCCCAAGAAACGTATCACTTTCAGTTATGTCTGGAGTTGAAAAAGGGGAGTATTTTGATGTGACACCTTTTGCACATGAAGTAAGCAAATATTTAATGGGGCAAATCACGACTTACAAACTTCCTAGAAAACTGAAAATAGCTTTTTCTTCTAGTGATAGAGATGATTCAAATGCAACTCTTAACGATTTAGGATTTATGGCAACTGTAAAAGATGGGCAACCATTCTTTAGATTATTTATAGCAGGAGGTCTTGGAGGTAATCCAGCACCATCTCTTCATTATGATAAATTAGTAGAGCCAAAAGATATTCTTTACCATGTAGAAGCTATGACTCAACTATTTATGGCAGAAGGGGATTATCAAAATAAAGCAAAAGCTAGAACTAGATATATTCCTAGAAGAATGGGAATAGAGGCTTTCTTTGAGTGCTATGAAAAACATTTAGCTGAGGTAAAAACAAAATTAAACTTAGATGTGAATATTCCTGTTGAACTTTCAACAACTTTAGAGAAATATAACCACACTTTAAAAGAAGATTCTTGTATTATACCTCAAAGACAAGATAATCTATACTCTATGGTACTTCATCCATTAAATGGACAACTACTATCTACAACTTTTAAAACTCTTGTGGAGTTTTTAGATAGAAATCCTAACTGTGAAGCAAGACTTAGCATGAATGAAAACATCTATGTTAGAAACTTGACTGAAGAGCAGATAAAAGAGCTTTTAGAGTTAACAAAAAATGTTAGAATGTCAAATAAAGTACAACAAAGTGTAAGTTGTATAGGAGTTCCTACTTGTCAAATGGGAATTGAGCAAAGTCAAAAACTTTTAAGTAATATATTAAGCTATCTAAAAGAAAGCAATATCCCTGAAGAGTATATTCCATCAATTCACATATCAGGTTGTCAAAACTCTTGTGCAAGACATCAAGTTAATGAAATTGGTTTTGCTGGGGGTAAAAGAAAAGTTGGAGATGCTTTAGAAGACGTTTTTGATCTATATGTTGGTGGTATTTTCAGCAGAGAAAAAACAATGCTTGGTGAAAAAATAGGAACAATTATAGATAGAGATATCCCTAAATTTATAGGTGATTTAGGTATTAAATTAGCTGAGGAAAAGATCTCTTTTAGAAGTTTCTTAGAGAGAAAAGAGGAGTTTTTAGAAATAGTTAAACCTTATTTAATTTAATAGCAACAAAAAGAGAGTTCGTGTAATGAACTCTCTTTTTTCAATTATTTAACTTCATTAACAAGAGGTTTCCCCTCAATAAAATCTTTTATATTATCAAGGGTAGTTTTTGTAATTGCCTCAACTGCTTCCTCTGTAAAGTAAGCTTGGTGAGAAGTTATAAGCACATTGTGGAAAGAAAGAAGTCTTCCAAGAATGTCATCTTCTATAACTTTATCTGATAGATCTTCAAAGAAATACTCAGCTTCCTCTTCATAAACATCAAGAGCAGCAGCTCCAACTTTTTTATCTTTCAATGCCTCAACTAAATCAACAGAGTCAATTAATCTTCCTCTTCCAGTATTAACAATCATAACTCCATCTTTCATTTTAGACATTGATTCTCTATTGATAATATATTTAGTTTCCTTTGTCAATGGACAGTTTAAAGATATAATATCAGAGTTTGCATAAAGAGTATCTAAATCTACAAACTCAAAACCTAACTCTTTAGCCTTATCATAGTTTGGATATGGATCATAAGCAATTACATTCATTCCAAATCCTCTTAATATTTTAATAAGAATTTGAGCAATTTTCCCAGCTCCTATAATTCCAGCAGTTTTCCCATGTAAGTCAAATCCCATAAGTCCACTAATTGAAAAGTTCCCCTCTCTTGTACGAACATATGCTTTATGAATCTTTCTATTTAAAGCTAAGATCATACCCATAGTGTATTCAGCTATTGAGTAAGGAGAGTAAGCAGGAACTCTCACCACTTTAAATCTATCTTTTATATTTCTTAAAGAGATATTGTTATACCCAGCACATCTCATAGCAAGGAGTTTTACCCCATTTTCAGCTAAAATATCAATTACCTCTTTACTAATTGTATCATTTGCAAAAGCACATACAATCTCATACCCCTTTGAAAGATCTGCACTTTCCTCATTTAATTTCCCCTTTAAGAATTTCATTTCTAAGTTATAATCTTTCCCAAATCTTTTGAATAACTCTTTATCATATGATTTGATATCATAGAACAATACTTTTTTCGCTTCCATTTAAGTCCTCCATTTCTGTTTGTGGATAGATTATATCATCTTTAGAAACTTTTTCCTAACAATTCTTTATTTTTTAAATAAACAATATGTTTTAATACAAATTTTGTCATTTTTGTTC
>UQQO01000200.1 GCA_900543175.1 uncultured Fusobacterium sp. | reverse complement strand
CAATATAATTAAAGTGAAGTTAAAAAATTAACAATAAATTAAGGAGGAATAATGTTTAAAAGAGAAAAACTGAAGCAACAAGTATCTGTACTCTTTCTAACTCTTTCTTTTTTTAGCTATACTGAAGAGAAGCCAATTTACAACGATAAGGATGTTAAAGAAAGAATCACTGTAAAAGAAGGAGAGACTTTTTACAACAATGGAATCATAAAAAATAATGATTCACCAGGAGTACAAGCTTTAAAAAATTCTACTGTTTACAATAACAAGACTATCTCAAATAAAGGTGATTATGGTATTGAAGGAGAGGGAGCTTTAAACATTACCAACAACCTTCATGGAGTTATCAGTAATGGTGGTAGTGTTGGTATTGGATTATATAATGGAAATATAATAAAAAACAGTGGTATGATAATGAATAAAGGAAGTTATGGTATTGAAGGAGATAATGTAGTATCTGTTACTAATGAAGATAGTGGTTTCATCAACAATTATAATGGTTATGGAATTAAAATAGTTAATGGGCAAAATATAACAAATAAAGGAGTAATAGAAAATAAAGGGAATTATGGTATTTATGCTGATCATGTTAATGAAGTTTTAAATAATGAAGGGGCTATTATTAAAAATACTGGTGAATATGGAATCTATTTAGTAAATTCAAAAATCACTAATAAAGGAATTGTTAGTAATGGAAATAATTATGGAGTTTATGTTAAAAATAGTAATTTTGAAAATTCAACTTCTGGAATAATAGAGAATAAGGGAAATTATGGTGTTGTAATTGAAGGAAAAAGCTACGGTGTAAACTATGGAACTATTGCTAATGAAGGAGATTATGGAGTTCAAGTTGAAAATTCAGGAACTTTTATTAATCACGGAACTATCTCTCAAAAAGGAGAAACTGCTATTCTCTTAGGTGAGGGAGATAACATTTTAGAACTAGGAACAGATTCAAAAATAAAGGGAGTTATTGAAGGGAGCAGAGGAACTGATACACTAATTTTATCAGAAACCTCTACTAGTAGTGAAACTGCAAAAATAGATTATAAGATAAAAAATTTTTCAAATATTGCAGTTCAATCTGGAGAATGGACTCTTGACACAGATCTTTTATTATCTGTCCCTGATAAATATAAAGATAAAAATACTACATTTTCTCAACCACCACTTCCTATTAATGATATGAGTGGAACTTTTAAGATAGAAAAAAATAGAAATTTAGTTATGAATATAGAGATCAGTGATCTTTTAACACCAACAATTTCAACTAGAACTTTAATAAATGAGGGAACAATTATTAAAAGACCGATAGATTCTATGTATGTAACAAATGATAAGAAAATTTTAGTCCCAACTATCTATATAAAAGATGCAAAAAATAGCAATATAGGAGATATAAGAATAGAAAATGTTGCTGAAGGTTGGGAGGGAAAATATAATTTTGATCAAGATAAAGGTATAGTTTATTTAGTTTTAAGCAAACTTGATGAGTCAATCTTAGGCAAA
The DNA here is from genome assembly GCA_900543175.1 of uncultured Fusobacterium sp. Lineage (GTDB taxonomy): Bacteria > Fusobacteriota > Fusobacteriia > Fusobacteriales > Fusobacteriaceae > Fusobacterium_A. The sequence goes on along the minus strand of UQQO01000200.1, from coordinate 1,237 downwards.
GATATTGTTGGAGGGTTCTATGAATCTATCTATAATTACCCTAAATCAAATGTTCACCAACTAAATAACTTAAAGACTAGAGAAAAAAATTATGACTTTAATAGAGAAAGTAGTATTAATAAAGTCTATCCTAAAAACAATTTTCAATTAATTGGTAGCTACGGAAAATATTATGGTAGCTCTTGGCATCCTGCTTACTCATATAACTCTTATGGAGTAAATGGACAATCAAGTTTTTCTATAAATGATAAATTAGTTTTAGGTTTAAACTATGATTACATTGGTAGTAGAGTTGATTATAAGGATATGGCTAATAGTAAAGAGAATATTGATTCATTTATTCTTGTTGGAAGCATCTCATATTTAAATAACAACTGGTTAAACACTTTACAAGGAGGAGCTGGTTACTCAAGACATGATTTAAAAAGATATATTTTAGATAGAGAGGATAATTTTAATAAACGTGAAATTAAAGGTAACTATGGTTCATATTTATACTCTATTGGATGGGAAACAGGCTATATTCTCGGAACAAATAGAAAATATCTTTACCCTTTTGTAGGTGTGGACTATGTTTGGAACAAAGATAATAGTTATAGAGAAAAGCAACTAATTAACAGTGATGAAGATGATTACTCTTTAAATGTGAGAAAAAGTATAGAATCTAGTGCTATTTTTAAAACAGGATTGAAATTTAACTACTCTTTTACAGAGAAATTCCGTATAAATGGAGATTTACAATGGCAACACAGAGAGAAAAATTACAAAGATAATGAAGCTAACTTTATTTTTAAACCTGATGTACACTACACTATCCCAACTTTAAAAACTTCAAAGGATATACAAAGTTTAAACCTTACAACAACTTATAAAACTGATTCATTAACTGAATATTCACTAGCTTTAGATAGTGTTATTAATAAAAAATATATTGATACATCTGTTTCTATTGGAGTAAAATATAGATTCTAATAACATAAAAAACTGTTGCAATTGATAATTTTTACCAATTACAACAGTTTTTCTTTTAGTCAGTTAAAGTTATTTTATAATTTAAATAAATTGCTATTCTCTTTCAAAAATAGAGTATGAATTATTAGTAAACTTCAATTTCAAATTTTTCACATCATTAAATTTCTCATTGTACTTACTTTTTATCATAAGATAATTTTTAGAATTATCTGTTTTTAATATCTCTTTCATTTTTTCTAACTCTTGAATATTTGTAATATTACTA
>UQQO01000199.1 GCA_900543175.1 uncultured Fusobacterium sp. | reverse complement strand
GTAAATGAATCTATAAATCTTGGATTAACTAAGGGACATGCAAAACTTCTAGTTAAAGAGGGAACTAAATTGCCAGTAAAAGATATAAAATTGGAAAACTTAGTTATACCTGTGGGAACTAAAGAGATTGAACTTCCAATATATCTAGGAAATGAACCAAGAACAGATTCTCCACATATGAGAAAGATTAATACTAGAAAGATAATATTAAATAAAACTTATGCTCCAGGAACACCAATAACTTTAAATCTAACTATTGATGAAAATAAAAATCTATATTTCAACGGATATGTAGGGGATAATCAATATGAAAGAATCAGTGTGATAATGGAAACAACAAAATCAAACAGTGATGAGAAAGCTACTAAAATTATATCTACAGACTCAAAAGAGTTAAATGTTGGAACAGAGATGGAAACTTTAAGATCATCTGCTGAGATACTTGAAGATATTAGAAAGAAATATAATGGGACTAAAAAAAATCCATATATAACTTCAAAATTAAACAATGCAAAATTTAAAATAGATCAAACTAAAACTGATATAATTAACAGCACAAATAAAGAAAAGTTTGAAAATGCTATAATTGATGAGTTAGGAAAATTGGAAAATAATAGATTGCTAAAGGGAATTTTATTTGAACTTGGAAGTCACATATATTCTAATATGACAGAAAAAGGAAAGAAAAATTTCTTGAAAGCTTGTGAAAATATGCTTTGTTTAGAGTATATGTTAAATAACTATAACAAGGATAATATAATCAAAGCTATTATTGCAATAGAAACTATAGGTGAGACTACTAAAGAAAGAGAGATTGAAAAATTGTTAGATAAATCTGCTGCTAGAAACTACCATGAAAACTTAGCAAGAACTTTAGGAAAAGTTAGCAAATATAATAAGAAGATAATAACTAATTTCTTAACAATTTCAATAGATAGTTTAGAGATTAATCCATATATCTATGGAGTAGGGGAAACATTTAATACAGATGAGATGTTATATTTAGAAGAGACTACAATTAATGCTATTCTTGAAAGATTATTGAAGATTTTAAAACAAAAGAGATCAAATAGAGATATGGCATTGACTGCAATGGTAAAGATATTTAAAACTTTAGAGGAACAAAAATATGATATTGATAAGAAACTATTTAAAAGAATGGTGGAAGATATAAAGGTTTTAATAGAAGAGGAGTTTGATGATAAGTTTAAATTAAAACTATTAAATGGATTTAGTAAAATGATAGATGTTAAATAAAATTAGATAGAATAATACCTCTTAATAGATTATAATGAAGTTAAGAGGTATTATTTTTTAAAGAAAATATTAAAACTTGGAGGAAAATATGAATAGATTTTTGATGAGTGTAGAAACTGTAAAAATAAAAGATTTTATTTTTTCCACAAATAAACTAAAACTAATAAGGGGAGCTAGTCATCTATTAGATTATCTAAATCAAGTTGAAATCCCTGCAATATTAGAGAAATATAAGATAGAATCAGAAGATATAATTTATATAGGGGCAGGTAATGCCAAATTTTTTGTAGATTCAAAAGAGAAAGCAGATAATATAGCTAGTGACATAAAAAAATTATATAAAGAAGAAGCTCCAAATTCTAAAATACTTATAGCTTTTAAAGAGGTAACATTTGATGGAATAGAAAGTACAGGAGATGAAAAACTTTGGGATTCAATAGATAAGTTAGCAGATAAAATAGCTATTGAAAAAAGTAAGGGTTTTCCAATAGTAAATATAGATCTTCCCTTTGTTAAAAAATGTCCTCTTTGTGAAAAAAATCCAGTGTTAGTATCAACAAAAAATTTAGAAGAGGATCTTTTAAAATTGAATATTATTGGAGATGAGAAAAAAGATTTTTATAATAATTTGGATATAGATGAATTAAAAAATCAGATAGAAATTTTAACAGATAGAAAGGGATATATTTGTGAAGAGTGTCTTAAAAAATTAATCTATTCTATGCAGATAAAAGCTAAAAAAAGTGGCAAGGATAGCACTCTTTCTAAAGTAGGTTTTTACAAGACATTGGAAGAAAACAAGATAGATATTGAATTAAAAAAATCTCTTGATGACTATGGAGATGAAAATAGTTTTATAGGTCTGATGTATAGCGATGGTGACGGATTAGGAGATTTCCTAAAAAATATTAAAAATATAGAGCAAACAGAGAAAGAGTATTTAGAGTTTTTAAAAGAGTTTAGTAAAAAACTAGATGAAACCACTAAAAACTCTCTTTTAAAAGCATTGATAAAGGTTTCAAAAAATAGTGAGAAGCTTACAGGGGAGTTTTTAATAGTAGGTGGAGATGATGTGTGTGCCGTTCTTAACTCAAAAGAGGTATTAAAAATATCTAAAGAGTTCCAAGAGATATTTGAAAAAGAGATGGAAAAATATACAACTGCAAAGGGTATAGATAATAGAATTACTTCATCTTGTGGAGTTGTAATTGCTAAGGCAAAGGCTCCAATGTATCATCTATTTGATCAAGCATTAGCATTACAAAAAAATGCTAAAGCTAAAAGATATAAAAATAAAATTTTAAAAACAGGATATATAGATTTTCAAGTTATTAATTCAGAAGCATGTATAGACTTAAAAAGCTTTAGAGAAAAGATACATTTGAAAAAAAATCCAATAATGGAAAGACCATATTCAATAGGAAAAGAAAGTGAATCAAAAGAATTTCAAACTCTATTGGATTTGATTATAAAATTGAAAAGTAGAGATATAGATTTTCCTAAAAATAAATTAAGATCTATTTATGAATTAAAATTAGATAAAACTTTAGAAGAGTTTGAAAAGAAAGATGAACTAGTA
>UQQO01000198.1 GCA_900543175.1 uncultured Fusobacterium sp. | reverse complement strand
TCTCTATATTTTACATAAACTTCATTATTATTAAGTATAAAATCTGAATAGAAGTGCTCATACTCCAAATTTTCCTCTTTGATAACTTCATTATTTCTAGCCATAGTAAAATTAGTAATCTCTTTTTTATCTTTAAAATTATACTGATAGTATGAAAAAAGATTGTTTTCTAAAATAAATATTTTTCCCTCATATAAACTTAGATTATTTTTTACTGTAAGTAGTTCTTCATAACGTCCTATATAAATATTATCATCTAAAGTTATAAGTTTTTTTTGCATCTTTTTTCTATTTTCTAATAACTCTTTTAATGAGTTAATTTCTGAAAAAAATGCAGGCTCAATCTCTTTACTCAATTCTTTAAAAGTAACCTCATCAAAACCTTTTAGAATAATTAAACTATTTTTTCCTTTTTTTTCTATATCTGCTATCTTATTTTTTATTATCTTAATCATTTGATCCTCCCATAAGTTTTCTTTATAGTTTAATCATACATTAAGATAATTACTTTTTATTTGAAAAAATTACCTAATTTAAATTTAATAAAATAAAAAATGTACCCTATTATTAGAGTACATTTTATTTTTATAAACCTTATTTTTACTGGTTAATTGTTTCTACATTTTTCTTACTTTTTATACCAAACTTGGTAGTGCTAATTAGTTTCAATCCTTATTTTTACTGGTTAATTGTTTCTACAGCTATTTTTGTTTTAAACTATCTTTTTTCCTTAAGAATACCTTGTTTTTTTGTCGCTAATTTCATCATTTTTTTAGTAGTTTTTATTGAAAATTTCAAGTGTTTTAACCCTATTTTTTTATTTTTTTGTTATTTGTCGCTAAAATTTTTATCTTTATTTTTAGTTTTAAATATAATTTTTTTTAAAAACTATGTTTTCGCTAATATTTTTTATTTCTTTTTGTCTTCTTTAAAGGTATTATAATATATTTTTACTGATTTTTCAATTATAATTTTAAGATATTAATACACCCAATTTTAAGTTGAGTGCATTAATAATTATATTATCTCTACTTGTCCATAACCTTTTTCAGACATATAACCAATTCCAGAGAAAAAAGCAAATTCAAATAAAAAATATATTTTATATATCTCTTCTTTTTCACAATTTAAAATATATTGTACCTCTCCACCATATCCCTCTAGTTCACTATTTATTTTTACACTATTAGTATTTTCAATATTATAAATCTTTATATTGTTAAAGGTTTCTCTTTTTAGAATATATTTTTTCCACTCTTTTATACTACTTTTGGCCAACTTCTTTTCTATATTTTTTATTATATATTTTGGCTCTAAAGTAGGAATAAATCTCTCTCCAACTTTTAAAACAAAGGGAGTTACAATTTTTAAACTTAAGATGTTGTTGTACTCTTCCCTATAAGAAAAATTAGACTCATCTAATTGCTTCGAATATCTATTACTAGTATAGATATTTAAAACTATAAAATTAGAATCTCCTATTTTTAAAATAGATCTTTCTAACTTTTTTAAAAAGAAAACTCTAAATAATTTTATAATCACATTTTCATCAATAGAACTTATTTTTAAAGAGTAATTCTTATCCTCTATAATTCTATCCTTTGTTAGAAAATTAGTGATAACAATCTTCTTTATCTCCTCTTTACTGAACCCATTTTCTTTAAAAAAAGGAGAAAGAGTATCATAGTTTATATATCTTCTTATCTTTTTTCCAATCTCCAATGGTTTTAAATATAATGTAAAGCTACAAATCACCCTTTTCTCCCACCTTTTTTAATCTTCTATATAAGATAGTATTCCCCAACCAACAGGAAATCCATCTACAACAACTCTAGTATGAACCTCTTTTTTTCTGCTATTAAATAGATTTAAAGTTTTAGAGTTAAAGCCACTTCCTTTTCCTAATCTAATCAAAACCTCATTGTCTTTTAAAGTTTTAGAATATTCTAAGATTTTTTCACAACTTTCTAAACATTTACGATTATTTGTTGCTTTAAAAAATTGTATATCATCTTTTAAAACACTATTTGACATATCTCTTAATGCCTCAAAAAGAGTATCCATATAAATTTCTTTTACCTCTTTTATTATACTTTCCCCTTTTGTAACTGATAGCTCAATAAGTTTTTTTGATAAATCATAAGATAAATTTTTTATACTCAAATTAAATTCAAAACTGATATTATCCCCAGTTCCTAAAAGAGATTTAGTAACCTCGTGTATTCCCATTGGTAAAGAGACATTTTTATTATTTGCTCTTTCTACCTCTCCCAAAGTAATAGCTGAACTTAAAATATTACTATCTGTAATAGTTATATTTTTAAAAGGATCAAATTTAGGCTCTAAACTATTTAAGCCCAATGCTTTTGCAGAGATCTCCTTATCCATTCCCCCTTCTTTTGCACCACTAACGAAAGGAGCTGTTTTTACCTTACTATTTCTCATAATATTGTAATTTAAGTTTTCACTCTCATTTGCTATATATGCAGTTCTTATATACCCCTTCAAACTACTTCCTGGAATATATTTACCTTTATAATTTCCTATAAATTCAAATACACTCAAGAGATTTTCTTCATTTTTCTTGGTAGCTCCACCAATTTTACTCTCATATTTTTCCTGTATATCCTCTGAAACAGTTGTCTTATAAAGATAACCATATTCCTCTTTATAATTATCTTTTACAAATTTTCTTATACTTATAAATCTATTATTTTCTATCAATTCTAAAAATTCTTTTTTTAATTTTAAATCTAACTTTTCATAGATCTTTTCTGCAATCTGAATATGTCCTTCCCGATTCGGATGCGGATCTAAATTAAACTTCTCTAAATTTTCAAGTGTCCCTGCTTTTACATTTGTATATC
>UQQO01000197.1 GCA_900543175.1 uncultured Fusobacterium sp. | reverse complement strand
ATTGAGGCTAATTTGTAAGAGATTAGGCATTGCTTATTCAGGTAAAGATAGTAAAAGTATAATTTTGAATAAAATTTTAGACAGATTAAATGGTAAAAAAGAAGTGGACGATTTAGTTTTCAATTTATTTGAGAACAAGTGTTCAAATAAATCAGTAACTAGTTATCAAAAAATCTGGAACAATCAAGAACAAATATTAATAACAAATGAACAACAACAAACTCATGATCATAGTGATGATGCAGTGGATGAATTTAAACAACTTTTTGACGAATTTAGAATAAATTTTACGAATAAAAATAGAAACGCAATACAAAAACTATTAAATAAAATGTCAAAAGAAAAAGTTATTAATTATTTAAAGGATACATTTAATAATTTAGTAAATAACCCTAATGTACACAATGTTCCAGCATTATTTTCCGAAAAAATTTCTAAAGGAGAAACACAAGAACCTTTTATAAGTACAAAAAAAGAATTAGATAATGAGAAGAAAAAATGGTTATCTTATTTTGCAGGAATAGTAGCTGATAAAAGTTTAAAAGCAGATATTGAAAGTATTATTATAGATATTCCTCTTGATATTTTAGCAAAAAATAAAAGGAGGCTAGCTATGATGAGTATGTTTGAGTTTAAACAGTGTTTACTTTCATTAAAGCGAAATTGCTAGATTACACTGCTTCTTTAATTAAAGGGAGGAAAATAAAAATAATTATATAAAAAAAGCAGTGTAAGCAAGCTACTCCAATGTGCTGTCACACAATGGAAGCTTGTTAGGGGGAGATTCCCCCTAATACCCTCTTTTATTTTCAAAAATCTATAGATTGGAGTGAGAAAATTTATGGAAAAAAAGTTAAAGCAATTTACTGTTCGATTAGCTAAAGAAGATCATTTAAAGTTAATATTTCAAGCTGAAAAATTAAATATTAGTCAAGCTGAATTATTACGAGAACTACTTAGAAAAAATATGTATGAGGATATTAAAGAATATAATGAAGTTCTTGATGATTTGAGAAAGGCTACTAGAAATTTATCAAATAATATTAATCAAATTGCCAAAAAAGTTAATAGCAATGTTCTTATTGATGAACTAGAAGAAGCTAAAAAGTTACATGAGGAGATAACAAAAGTATGGCAATTATTAAAGTCGTAAAAAGAAGTGGAAAAACCTATACTTCTCTTAAAAAAGTTTTAAGTTATGTAGGAGAAAAAGCAGCTGAAACTTATGGGATAAACTGTAATGAAGATTATACAAAAGTAGCCTATGAATTTTTTGAAACTAAAAATTATTTTAATAAAACAGGTGGTAGGCAGTATCGGCACTATATTCAAAGTTTTTCGCCAGAAGATGAAATATCAAAAGAAAAAATATTAGAAATAGCTATTAAATGGGCTGAAGAATCTTTTCATGGACATGAAGTCTTTATAGCTATTCATGATGATAAAGAACATCTACATAGCCATTTCATAGTTAATACTGTAAATTTTGAAAATGGAAAAAAGTTACATGAAAAGAAAAATGAGCTTGAGTTAAAAAAAGGCATAAATGATAAAATCTGTCATGAATATGGAATTGACAATAAAAGTTATCATAGAGAAATAGGAACAGTTGTTTCTTATGATAAAGATAAATACTATGCTATGAAAAAAGGAGGAGATATAACAAAATTAACAGTTACTATTCTAGATATTTTGGACAAAGCCACATCTATAGAAGAATTTATTATTCTTATGGCTGAAGAAAATTATGAAGTTGAATGGGATGAAAACAGAAAACATGTTGTTTTTAAAGTTGATAATTCAATTTTAGAAGGAAAGAAAAATAAATTCAGGTTAGAAAATTTGAGGAAAACCTTTAATCTTCCGATTTTTACTAAAGAAGGATTATTAAATATTTTTCAAGAAAATTCAAATAAAAATATTAAAGAAAATATTAATATTTCAACAAAGCCTACTAGAACTAGGAAAAACACTAGAGAAAAGGAGAGATAATTATGAACATTAATGAAATTAAAGAGAAATTAAAGAAACAAGAAGAAAAAGCTACAGAAAAAAAGGAAATAGATATTTTAGCTGCTGGAGCTTTAAAAGTCAAAGCTGAAACTGGAATCAAAAAATTAGAAGATAATACTAAAAGAGTGACTGATTTACTTGATCTTTTTGCAAAAAAAGTTCCAGCTATGATTAATAATTTAGACGATATAAATAAAGAGCTTGAGGTTGAAAAAGTTATCAATGTTTTAAAAGAAGTAAAAGAAAATTCAGACGAAATTATAAGATATAGCAATTTGATTTTAAATGAGTATAAAAAAGTAAATAATGTTTGTAGAGATATTCAAAATTTCTCTAAGGAAGAGATAAAAAATATAAGTAGCTTAACACAAGAGAAGATAAATACCCTTAGTTCGGAGATAAGTAAAGAAACAAATTTGAAAATTAAGAGAAATCAAATAATAAATCTTATAACAACTATAGCCTTTTTTGGGTTATTGGCAACAGGGGTATATTTTAAATTTTATTATGAAAAACAGTTGAAATTTCAAAAAGACAAAATTGCCCAAATACATAATATCTTAACAAAAGAGCAAAAATACTGGTTTGATAGAGAAAATCAAAAATTATATATCAAATTTATAGACAAATAATTTTATTTTTGGTTTAAATAACAAATTCCTATTTAAAAGCTTTTATAGTCTTATATAGGCATTTTAGCTTTCAATTGAAGATTGTCTCGAATATCAGATAAAAAAGCTGTTAAAATTGATTTTAAAAAGTATTTTAAATAATAAAATTAAAATATTTCATTATATGGTATAATCTAAGTAACAATCTTATTAAAGAAAGGAAAAATTATGGATATAGAACTAAAA
>UQQO01000196.1 GCA_900543175.1 uncultured Fusobacterium sp. | reverse complement strand
GTAATATTTCCTATTTTAAGCCGTAACAGATTTTCAGTATGTTTAAAAGGAATAGAATGAGATGGGAAGATTAATTGGAACTGTTTCAAGAGGGCTTCGTGCTCCTATTATTCATCAAGGAGATAAAATTGAAGATTTTGTTGTAGATGCTGTTTTAGCTGCTGTTGAAAGTGATGGAATCACTTTAAGAGACAGAGATATCGTAGCAATGACTGAGTCAATTGTTGCAAGAGCACAAGGAAACTACGCTTCAACAGATGATATTGCAGCTGATGTTAAAGCAAAATATGGAGATAACACAATAGGTGTAATATTTCCTATTTTAAGCCGTAACAGATTTTCAGTATGTTTAAAAGGAATAGCAAAAGGAGCTAAGAAAATAGTTTTAATGTTCAGCTATCCTTCTGATGAAGTTGGAAACCATTTTATTGATATGGAGCTTTTAGATGAGAAAGGTGTAAATCCTTGGAGTGATATTCTTACTGAAGCTGAATTTACTGAAAAATTTGGAAAACCACTTCACGAATTTACTGGAGTAAACTATATTGAATACTATTCTGAACTTATTAAAGAACAAGGAGCAGAAGTAGAAGTAATTTTTGCTAATAACCCAACAGCAATCTTAAACTATACTGACTGTGTACTTAACTGTGATATTCACACTCGTTTCAGAACTAGAAAACTTCTTAGAAAAGCTGGAGCTAAAATTGTATTCGGAATGGATGAAATTTTAACTTCTTCTAATAATGGAAGTGGATACAATGCTGATTACGGACTATTAGGTTCAAATAAAGCAACTGAAGATAGTATCAAACTTTTCCCTCGTGATTGTATGGATACTGTTGCTACTATCCAAAAAATGTTCCTTGATAAAACAGGAAAACATATTGAAGTAATGGTTTACGGAGATGGAGCATTTAAAGATCCAGTTGGAAAAATTTGGGAACTTGCTGACCCAGTTGTATCACCAGGATATACTGCTGGACTTGAGGGAACACCAAATGAAATTAAATTAAAATATCTAGCTGACAACGATCTTGCAGGACTAACAGGAGAAGAGCTAAATAAAGCTGTTGCTAATGCTATTAAAAACAAAGATGCTGATCTTAAAGGACAAATGATAACTCAAGGAACTACTCCTAGAAGACTTACTGACCTTATTGGATCACTTTGTGACTTAACTTCTGGAAGTGGAGATAAAGGAACACCTATTATCTTAATTCAAGGATATTTTGATAACTATATAGATGATTAATATTTTTTATACTACATCCAACATCTTAGGTAACTGAGATGAAGGATGTAGTTTTTTATTACTAAATTTCTAACAAATGTAATTAAACACAATTCTATAAAAATAAAAAGGATTGACTCTCTTAAAAAATAGAAATCAATCCTTCTTATTTATAACTATTATAACATTCTATTTAAATTTATTATCTAGTTCTCTTGGTGGAAAATCTTTATCTTTGTGTACACTAAATTGAAACTTCATCTTTTTAATAAATGTTCCCATCTCATCAGCACTTCCAACAATCCTATTAAATATACCTAAATATTCAGTAATTATTGGATTATCTACATCATAAGGGTATCTCATCAAATGATCTATTTCACTCCACGCTTCTTCAAACACTGTTCTAACTTGAATTTCTACAAGAATCTCATCTTTTCTAGTAACTGGTATTCCTATTAGATAGTGAACTGAACGATAACCATGATCTCTTACTACAATTTCACAATTTAGCTCAGATATACTCTCTTGAAGTTGAGCAACATTATAGTCCCCTCTTCTTATATTTATTTGTGGAGTCTCTCTTATCTCCCACAAATTCATAATATCTTCATGTATCCCACGCCAATCATCTTTAAAAAGATGTAGTACTCTTATTCCTATAAGATCTGTTACAATTTTTTTATATGTTTCTACAGATATTCCTTTATCAACATATTTTTTTCCTTTACGAATAATCTTCTCAATAAGATGTTCTGGTTTCTTCACTCTTCTTCTTACAGAGTGAACATTATTCCCATCAATTAATTTTGATACTATATGTTCTGCTTCTTTTTCTAAATATGGAACTAGAGCTATGTAATCTTCATATATTTTCAATAACTCTTCCCAAACTAGTCCTGTTGATTCAAAGTATTTTTCATCAATAGAAAACCTTTTAAAGAACTGTTCTTTATCTAAAATATCAGACATTTTTCACCTCTTTAATTAAATTTTTCTATCTTTTCTAAAGATATCTCAACTGCTTTTCTATAACTACATATTTCATTATCTTTTGTAAACTCTCTCTCGCTAATTTCAGATTTAACCTTTATGATCTCTTTGATATCAAAGTTAATTCCTTTAAAATCTAAGTTATGTATTCTTTCAAAAGTTAAATTATCTCCTATGTGAATATCAAAGTTATTTTTTGTTCTAAAGTTAATCCAACTATCAATCTTTTTATCTTCTAAAATAGCTTCAGTTAGAAAAACTTCATAAAAACTATTAGTTATCTCTGTAAAATTCTTTTCTCTATTTAAAGAAAGTGAGCTTACTATATTTTTATATGAGTTTGCCAACTCTTGTAATAGATTGAATTTATATACCTCTATTCTATTTTCAAAGGATATATTTCCAACTAACTTTTTAAATTTAAACTCTATTTGAGCTCCGCTAAATATCTCTTTAAAGATATTTATAACTTCTGCAAAACGAGAGTTTTTTATCTTATTAAAGATCTCATATTTATAGAAATCACCATTTTTTACAAGAGTCTCTCCATTTAAAAGATCTATGCTTAAAGCTACTTTAAACTCCCTTGTTTTTATCTCTAAAAGTTTAAACTTATCATATACTAAAATTTTTAGAGAGGTATTATTTAAAAT
>UQQO01000195.1 GCA_900543175.1 uncultured Fusobacterium sp. | reverse complement strand
TCATAAAAGTTTAAAAATAACTATTTAACTTTAATTTTACAATAAAATAAAGGATATTCTACAATTTTGTAGTATAAAATAGTAACAGTTTAAATTCGACTTAGTTTTAACCATGATATTATTTTTTATTTTAAATTGTAGGGGTGAGAAAATGTCTGAGATTTCGACTTACATGAATGATATAGGTTTATATCCTCTTTTAACTTTAGATGAGGAGAGGGAGATAGCTCTTAAAGCTAAGTTTGGAGACAGAGAGGCTCAAGAAAAATTGGTTACTTCAAATTTAAGGCTTGTTGTAAAGATGGCTAAAAAATATAGTAATCTTGGAATCCCATTATTAGATATAATTCAAGAGGGTAACATGGGGCTTATCAGAGCAGCAGAAAAATTTGATCCAGACAAAAATCTACGTTTTACAACATATGCAGCATTTTGGATTAAGCAAAGTATTTTGAAACATATAAATTCAAATAGAGGTTTAATTCGTCTTCCGGCATATATCTACGATGGAATCTCAAAGGTTAGTAAATTTATACAGGAGTACAAAACACAATTTGACACTTTCCCAACTAATGAGGAGATATGTAATAAACTTGATATAAAACCAAAGGAGCTAGAAAGATATTTAGAGATTTTAGAAAATAAGATGGCTGTTGGTGATGAGATGTATGGAAATATTGCTGAATATTGTAGTGATATTTTATCAAATGATACTTTTGAAGATGATCTGATTAAGAAAAATGCCAATATACATCTGATGAAAAAATTAAATGAGCTTTCACCAAGAGAGAAAGAGATTTTGATTTTTAGATATGGATTGATGAATGAAAAGATTATGACTTTAGAGGAGTTGGGAGAGAGAATGCAACTTACTAAAGAGAGAATTAGGCAGATACAATCACAAGCAATTTTTAAATTAAAAATGGCTTTGTAAACTATAGATTAACAAAAAGTATTTGACAAACAAATTTAAAAGAGATATAATTCTAAAAAAGAATAGAAAGAAAAGATTGCTAGGGGAGCTGAAAAGCTGAGAAGGTATAACCTGACCCTTAGAACCTGATCTGGATAGTACCAGCGTAGGGAAGCAAGATTATTTTACTAAAAAATAAAAATATATAGTAAAATTGAAGCCTTGTACCTAAGTGGTATAAGGCTTTTTTTATTTATAAAGATCAAAGGGAGGAATAATATGTATTCAACACAAATGGAAGCTGCTAAAAAAGGGATCTTTACAAAAGAGATGGAAATAGTAGCAAGAGATGAAAATATGTCAAAAGAAGAACTGATGGAGAAAATTGCACAAGGAAGAATTGTAATTCCAGCAAATATTAATCATAAAAACCTATATCCAAGAGCAGTTGGAGAGGGAACAAAAACTAAAGTTAATGTAAACTTAGGTGTATCTGAAGATTGTTGTGATTACTGTGGAGAGATGGTAAAAGTTGCAAAAGCTATTGAGTATGGTGCAGATGCAATAATGGACTTAAGTACATTTGGAGATACTAAGAAATTTAGAAGAGAGTTAGTTGAAAAATCAACAGTTATGTTAGGAACAGTTCCAATGTATGATGCAGTAGCAAAACTTGGAAAAAATATTAAAGATATGTCAGTTGAAGATCTTTTCAGAGTTGTTGAAGAACATTGTATTGATGGAATAGATTTCCTTACTATTCATGCAGGATTAAATAGAACTTGTGTTGATAGATTAAGAAACAATAAAAGATTAACAAAAATAGTAAGTAGAGGGGGATCAATCCTTTTCCAATGGATGATACTAAACGATAAAGAGAACCCATTCTTTGAACACTATGATAGACTACTTGAAATTTGTAGAAAATATGATGTTACTCTAAGTTTAGGAGATGGATTGAGACCAGGAAGTATACATGATGCAACAGATGCTCCTCAAATTCAAGAACTTTTAATACTTGGAGAACTTACAAAAAGAGCATGGGAAAAAGATGTACAAGTTATGATTGAAGGACCTGGACATGTTCCTATGAATGAGATTGTAGCAAATATGCAACTTGAGAAAAAACTTTGTCACAATGCTCCTTTCTATGTGTTAGGACCATTAGTAACAGACGTTGCTCCAGGATATGACCATATTACAGCTGCTATTGGAGGAGCTATTGCAGCATCAGCAGGAGCAGACTTCCTATGTTATGTAACACCAGCAGAACACTTAAGATTACCAACTTTAGAGGATATGAAAGAGGGAATCATGGCATCAAGAATTGCTGGACATGCAGCAGATATAGCTAAAGGAATAAAAGGTGCTATTGAATGGGATCACAGAATGAGTAAACATAGAGGGGCATTAAATTGGCCAGGAATGTTTGAAGAGTGTCTTGACCCTGAAAAAGCAAGAGCATACAGAGCTTCCTCTGCTCCTATCCATGAAGAAGAGGTTTGTACTATGTGTGGAGACCTTTGCCCAATGAAGAGATGTAACGATATCTTAGACTAAGAGGTGGAGTTTATGGAGATTATATTAAATGGAAAAAAACATCTTCTTGAAAAAGAACTTTCAGTAAAGGAGCTTTTGACTTCTCTTGAAAATGAATGGAATATTGATTTAAAAGGGGCAGTTGTTTTAGTTAATGATGATATTATAAAGAAAGATAACTGGGAAGAGTTTCAAATAAAAGAAAATGCAGAAGTGGAAGTTCTATCATTTGTATCTGGTGGATAAATTATAATTTACCTAGTTAAGTTTATTTTTTCTCATGTATCGTTAGGTTTTGACAAAGTACCTTTGTTATTTACGATTATTAGTCAAGTTAAGTTATTTAATTTTCTTTTTAACATCAAGTTGTCTCCGTGTCAATGAATAAAGAATTTCTAACGTTCATTCCATTGAAAATGCAAAACTCACTCGCAAGCTCGTTCAAACACGTTGCATT
>UQQO01000194.1 GCA_900543175.1 uncultured Fusobacterium sp. | reverse complement strand
GAGTATAATAGAGAAAAAAATAATTTTAGTTTGAGAAGTTTAAAAGAAAAATTAAAAAGAGAAAGTAGATTTGCAGCTTTTAAAAGAAATTATATGAGAAAAAATATTAAAAAATATAGTGAATTTAAAGAAATTTTAGAATACAATAATACAATTAAAAAATAACTTGCAAAATACACTTTGAAATTATTTTTGTAAGTTGACAGTTTCTATGATAAAATTTATTTAATTAAAAATTTTGACAAATAGAGAGGAATAGTATGAAAAATTATTTGGTAACAGGAGCAGCAGGCTTTATAGGGGCAAATTTCTTAAAATATATTTTAAATAAACATAAGGATATTTTTGTAGTTGTTCTTGATAAATTGACTTATGCTGGAAATCTGAAAAATATAGAAGAAGAATTAAAAGATAAGAGAGTTGAATTTGTAAAGGGAGATATTTGTAATAATGAATTGGTAGAGAATATCTTCTCTAAATATGATATTGATTATGTTGTAAACTTTGCAGCAGAATCTCATGTTGACAGAAGCATAGAGAATCCAAAACTTTTTCTTGAAACAAATATTCTAGGAACACAAACTCTTTTAGATACAGCTAAAAAATTTTGGACAATAGGAAAAGATGAAAAGGGATATCCTATATATAAAGAGGGGAAAAAGTATCTACAAGTATCAACAGATGAAGTTTATGGAAGCTTAAAAAAGGATATCTCAGAGGGAAAAGAGCTTACTTTTAATGATAAGGATTTAGATATTTTACTTGAAAATAGAGGAGATGTAAAAACTTTTGGAACTAAATTTTTTACAGAAACAACTCCATTATCACCTAAATCACCATATTCAACATCAAAAGCAAGTGCAGATATGTTAGTTATGGCATATATGGCAACATATCATATGCCAATAAATATAACTAGATGCTCAAATAACTATGGAGCATATCAATTTCCAGAAAAGTTAATTCCATTGATAATAAAAAATATATTAGAAGGGAAAAATCTTCCAATATATGGAGATGGAATGAATGTAAGAGATTGGTTATATGTAGAGGACCATTGTAAGGGAATAGATATAGTTCTTGAAAAGGGAAGATTGGGGGAAGTATATAATATTGGTGGATTTAATGAAGAAACTAATATTAATATAGTAAAATTGATAATAGATACAATTTCAAGAATAATGAAAAATGAAATTGAGTATAGAAAGATATTGAAAACAGATTTAGAAAATATTAATTATAATTTAATAACATATGTTCAAGATAGATTAGGACATGATGCAAGATATGCAATAGATCCAAGCAAGATAGTAAAAGAGTTAGGATGGTATCCAGAAACATCATTTGTAATAGGGATAGAAAGGACAATAAGATGGTATTTAGATAATCAAGAGTGGCTAGAGAGTGTAACAAGTGGAGATTATCAAAAATATTATGAAGAGATGTATAAGAAAAACTAATTAATATTATTTTAAGAGAAAAATAGAGGTAAAAAATGAAAATTTTAGTAGTTAGATTTAAACAGATAGGAGATGCTATATTAAGTTCTGTAATTTGTAATACATTAAAGAGAACTTTTCCAGATGCAGAGGTTGATTATGTAGTATATGAGCATATCTCTCCTTTATTTGAAAATCATAAGTATATAGATAATGTAATAGCTATAACTAAAGAGGAGCAAAAAAATCCTTTTAAATACCTAGCAAAAGTATGGAAGGTTACAAGAAAAAAATATGATATAGTTATTGATATTATGTCAACTCCTAAAAGTGAGGTTTTCACTCTATTTTCTTTAGGAAGCAGATATAGAATAGGAAGAAGAAAACCAAAGAGAGGATATACATATAACTATAAAATAGATGAACCTAGAGATGCAAAGGATAAGGTAGATAAGTTTTTAAAGATGTTAAAACCTTTAGAGCAGGAATATAAGGTGATATATGATAATAATTATGTTATTACTTTAACTTCTGAAGAAAAATTTCAAATGAGAAAGAGAATGTTAGATGCTGGAGTAAATTTCAGCAGACCAGTTTATATTTGTGCAGCTAATTCAAGAAGAGAATCTAAAATATATAATACAGAAAAGATGAAGAAGATAGTAGAAAGAGTTAGAGATGAGTTAAAAGGACAGGTTATTTTCTTCTATTCTCCAGATGAAAAAGATTTTATAATGAAATTCTATGAGAAATTTGAAGATAAGAAAGATCTTTTTGTAAATATTAATACTAAGAGTATTAGAGAATTAGCAATGGTTATAGCTAATTGTGACTTTTTCTTTGGAAATGAGGGTGGACCTAGACATTTAGCTCAAAGTTTAGATATCCCTAGTTTTGCTATTTTTAGTCCAAGTGCGTCAAAAAAAGAGTGGCTATCTAATGCAAATGAGAGACATCAAGGGGTAGAACCTGGTGATGTAGGAAATTGTGAAGGCTTAGATTACAATGGACAATATAATTTGATTGATCCAGATTATGTGTTTGATAAAATAGAAGAAATGAGTAAAAAATTTATAGTTAAATAGAGAAAAGAATGGAATAATTATTAAAAATATCTCTTGACGATTGATAGATTATGAGGAATAATCAATTAAGAATCAAGAGTTTTTTATTTTTTGGAGGGAGAAAATGATAAAAGAGATAATAGACTTTCAAGAGGCAAACCTTTGGAAAAATATAAATGATGGAGATGCTATAAAAGAGATGACATTAATAGGAAAGTATATTGAAGTTCAAGGAAAAGAAAAAAGTTGGGAATATTTAGCAGATATCAATATGAAAATAGTAGCTTTGAAAGAAATTAATAATGAAGATAGGATAAAATTAGAAAATGGAAAAATTTATAAAATAATAGGAGAATTAAAAAAATATAAAACTTTAGAAAATCCAAAAGGATCTAATCAATTAAAAGTAAAAGAGATAGAAAAAGTAGAGGATGAAAATAT
Organism: uncultured Fusobacterium sp.; assembly: GCA_900543175.1. Taxonomy (GTDB): domain Bacteria; phylum Fusobacteriota; class Fusobacteriia; order Fusobacteriales; family Fusobacteriaceae; genus Fusobacterium_A. Next base: position 12 of record UQQO01000194.1, on the reverse strand, counting down.
ATATTTAAATAC
>UQQO01000193.1 GCA_900543175.1 uncultured Fusobacterium sp. | reverse complement strand
ATCAAATATAGAACAACATCTATTAATGATTTAGCTCGTGACCTTGATAAAAGTTCTATTAGTGATGATGTTGGTGGATATATGATTTACCTTTACCAAAATGGTTACATAGAAAAATATATGTCTCTTGATGATAGTAAATCTTTAAGCCTCTCTGATAAAACAACATTAACTGTTAAAGGAACTGAATATTTAAGATCCTTGAATCAAGAAAAATGGTCTTTTATTAGAAAAAGCATAATAACGCCAATATTTGTAACCATTATTACTTTTATCTTATGTAAATATTTAGAAAAATATTTTTAACAAAAACCACATAACCAAACTAGTAATTACACTAACTACTATTGGTGTTAATGTAGAGTGTTCTTCTGTAAAATTTAATATTTTATCTATTAACTCTCCCAATGTTCTCATCTCCTTTTTTATTTTAAAAAGTTTCTTTTTAAGAAACTTAATTTGTATAAAAAGTTTTAGCTGTAATATTCATTTTTTTAGCTAATTTACGTTGAGAAGTCCCTTTCTCTGCTATTTTTCCTTTTAATTTAGCTACATTTATCACGAGAATCACCCCCTTTTTAAATTTTATCAAGTTTCCTTCTACGACACTATACTAACACAGCATCAAGTTTCTTGTCAAGAAATTTTTTTAATAAATTATAAAAAAAATGTTGCTTATTAAGAAAAAAATGTTATAATTAACATATAAAGAGGGAGGTAAATATTGTGACTATCGGAGAAAGAATAAAAGAAAAAAGATTATTAAAAAATTATACATTAGAAAAATTAGCTATTGAGATTGGAGTAACTAAATCAACTGTTCTTAAATATGAAAATGGAACTATTGCTATTCCTTCTGATAAAATTGAAAAAATTGCAGAAGCACTTAAAGTTTCTCCAGCATATTTAATGGGTTGGGAAATACCTGAAGAAATTCCTAATTCTATTCCTGAAGTTGAGTTTATGAGTATTCCTTTGTATGCCTCTGTAAGTGCTGGATATGGATCATGTCAAAGTGAATTTATAAAGATGATAGCTATTCCAGGATTAAAACCTAATGGAACTACATATTTTGCAGTTAAAGTTAAAGGTGATAGCATGGAACCTAAGATCCCTGACAATTCAACTGTTATTATAAAAAAAGATGTTGTTATTGAAAATGGTGACATTGGAGCTTTCTACTATAATGGTGAGTCTTATGTTAAGCAAAAAAAGATTAATAATGGAAAGTTAATACTTCACTCTTTTAATTTAGCTTATGAATCTATATTGGTACAACCATATGATGATTTTAAAGAGTATGGAAAAGTTGTTAAAGTTTTAATTGATTTGTAATATAATTAATTTACTAGGAGGTGATAAGAATGTTAAAAAATGTTGTTGCTATTGACTTATTTTGTGGAATTGGTGGATTAACATATGGACTCCAACAGGCAGGAATAAAAGTTTTAGCTGGAGTTGATATTGATAGTTCATGTAAATATGCATATGAAAAAAATAACAATGCTATCTTTATAAATAAGTCAATTAAAGATATTAAATCGGAGGAAATATCTTCTTTCTTTTCTAAAGAAGATATTAAAATTTTTATTGGTTGTGCTCCTTGTCAACCATTTTCAAATTATCAAACAGATAAAACTATGAAAATAAAACATAAAGATTGGAATTTATTAGATGAATTTTTACGTCTTATTTTGCAATGTAATCCTGATATAATTTCTATGGAAAATGTTCCAACTTTATTGAAACAAGATATTTTTAACAAATTTGTAAAAACATTAGAAGCAAATAACTATTTTATTACATATAAAATTCATGATGCTCAAAATTATGGTGTTCCTCAAAGAAGAAATCGATTAGTACTCCTTGCTTCAAAATTTGGAAAAATAGAATTTTTAGATATTAAGGAAAAAAGAAAAACAGTAAAAGAAGTAATCGGAACACTGCCTAAAATTGAAGCTGGAGAAATATATCAAAAAGATTTAATCCATCGATCTTCAAAATTAAATAATTTAAATTTACAAAGAATAATTGCTTCAATTCCTGGAAAAACATGGGAAACTTGGCCATCGAATTTACTCCCAGAATGTTATAAAAGAAAAAGTGGAGCTACATATAAATCAGTTTATGGAAGAATGAAATGGGACGATGTTTCTCCCACTTTAACAACTCAATTTTATAACTATGGTACTGGTAGATATGGACATCCAGAACAAAATAGAGCCATTTCTTTAAGAGAAGGAGCTATTTTACAATCTTTTCCTAAAAATTATATTTTTATTGAAAATGAAAATTTTAAATTTACTGAAATTGCTCGACATATTGGGAATGCTGTTCCCCCTAAATTAGCTGAATATATTGGAAAAACTATAATTAATCATTTAAAAGAAAGGGAGATTTTATGAATTCTAAAAAAGAAATTATAGAAGAAATTAATAACAATAGAAACCTAGTAGGATATGATACTGTAGATTGGCCTATAGGCTATATCAAATCACAATTTGATGCAGCTAGACTTTATGTTCCAACATATCAACGTAGTTTTGTATGGAATAGTACAATAAAATCAAAATTTATAGAATCTATTTTTATGGGCTTACCCATTCCTTTTTTATTTCTATATAGACATAAAGAAACTGGTACTTTAGAAATTGTTGATGGAGCTCAAAGAATTCAAACATTAGTTGAATTTTTAAATAATAAGTTAATTTTAAATGATTTAAAAAAACTCAAATCTTTAAATGGAAAAATTTTTAATGACATCCCTGAAAAATATCAAGTTATCTTTGAAACAACTTCTCTTAGAATTATAGTTTTAGATGAAAAAACTACTGAAAATAATAGAAAAGAAATCTTTAATCGTTTAAATACTACTGGAGAAAAATTAGAAGAAATAGAAGTAATTTTAGGTTCTTATAGTGGGCCTTTTATTAACTTCTTAAAAAACTGTTCTGAGAATCAACTTTTAAAAAATCTTTGTCCTATTT
>UQQO01000192.1 GCA_900543175.1 uncultured Fusobacterium sp. | reverse complement strand
GCACAAAGCGCCCCTGTCTGCAACGCGCGCTGTATTTTTCTATGGACTTTCGGGGTTTTCCTGTATTTTTTTTATTTCGGGTGTTGGTTTTTGCGGAGTAATGTGATATAATAAAAATAATTTTTATACAAATTTAAAAATCGGAGATGAATTACTTGTTAGAAGTAAGCAAGATGGGGATAGAATAGTTCCTATGGGAATGAAAAATTATAAAAAAGTAAAAGATATACTTATAAATGAAAAAGTTCCTAAGGAAGAGAGAGAAAATATACCAATAGTTATATTTAAAAATGAGATAATATGGATTGCTGGAGTAAAGGGAAGTGAAAACTATAAAAACTTAGAAAGAGGCAACTGTATTAAATTGAATATAAGGAGGAGCATTAGTTGAGCAAGGAAAATTTATTTGAAGAGAAGGTATTATATATAGAGGAAGAAAATAACTCTACTGAAGAACAAAAAGATAAAACAGAAAAAAACAATGAAGAGAAAAAAGAAGAGAAAGAAAATGATGAGATAAAAAAGAGAAAAGAGGAGTTAAAATCTAAATTAAGAGATGGTTTAAATCAAAAACCTAATGATGATGATGAAAAAAATAGAAATATAAAGAAAATGAAAAAATTAGGTGGGAAATTTAATTTTAAAGCTTTTATAATGTTGTTGTTTATAATAACAATAGCAATGTCAAGCTCATCATTCTTAAAAGATGTAAATACTACTGCAAGTAATGAAATTGGATATAGCCAATTTATTCAAAAAATTGAAAATTCAGAGATAAAAAAGGTCAATGAAAAAGAGGGGTATGTGTATGGTGAAGCTGTACAAACTTCTGAAGGAGAAGAGGGAAAAACATTTAAAGCTAGAATGATTACTAATAGATTAGGAGACGACCCTAATATGGTAAAAGTTCTAAATACTTATGGAACAGAAGTAGCTTCATTACCACCACAAGAGTTACCATTCCTTGTAAATGTATTAGTATCTTGGTTCCCGATGTTACTTCTTATAGGTGTATGGGTATTTATGCTAAATAGAATGAATAAAGGTAGTGGTGGAGGACCACAAATCTTTAATATGGGAAAATCTAAGGCAAAGGACAATGGAGAAGAGATTTCGAAGGTAACTTTTGCAGATGTTGCAGGTATTCCAGAGGCTAAAGTTGAATTGGAAGAGGTTGTAAGTTTCTTAAAAGAGCCTGAAAAGTTTAAAAAGATAGGAGCTAAAATTCCTAAAGGGGTACTTTTATTAGGAGGACCAGGAACAGGAAAAACTTTACTAGCTAAAGCTGTTGCTGGAGAAGCTAAAGTGCCGTTTTTCAGTATGTCTGGATCTGAGTTTGTAGAGATGTTTGTTGGGGTTGGAGCTTCAAGAGTAAGAGATTTATTTAATAAAGCTAGAAAAAGTGCTCCATGTATCATATTTATAGATGAGATAGATGCTGTAGGTAGAAAAAGAGGTTCTGGTCAAGGTGGAGGAAATGATGAAAGAGAACAAACTTTGAACCAACTTCTTGTTGAGATGGATGGATTTGGTACTGATGAAACAATTATTGTTTTAGCAGCAACAAATAGACCTGAAATATTAGATAAAGCTTTAATGAGACCAGGAAGATTTGATAGACAAGTTGTAGTTGATAATCCTGATATTAAAGGAAGAGAAGAGATTTTAAAAGTTCATGCTAGAGGTAAAAAATTAGCTAAAGATGTTGATCTGTCAGTAATTGCTAAGAAAACTCCAGGATTTGTAGGGGCAGATTTAGCAAATATGTTAAATGAGGCAGCTATTTTAGCAGCAAGAGCTGGAAGAGATGAGATCAATATGGCTGACTTAGAAGAAGCATCTGAAAAAGTAAGTATTGGACCAGAAAGAAAATCTAAAGTTGTAATTGAAAAAGAAAGATTGATAACTGCTTACCATGAAGCAGGACATGCTCTAATGCATTATTTACTACCAAATACAGATCCTGTGCATAAGATTACTATTGTACCTAGGGGAATGGCTGGAGGATTTACAATGGCACTTCCAGAAGAGGAGAGAAGCTATAAATTCAAAAGTGAGTTCTTAGATGATATGAGAGTATTATTTGGTGGAAGAGCAGCAGAGCAAATTGTATTTAATGATATAACAACAGGAGCAAGTAATGATATAGAGAGAGCTACTGCAATAGCTCATGCTCTAGTAACAAGATTTGGAATGACTAGCAAGTTTGGACCTATGTTATTAGATAATACAAAAGAGGGAGATCTTTTCCAACAAAAATATTACAGTGATACTACTGGTAAAGAGGTAGATGATGAGATAAGAGGAATTATCTCTGAAATGTATGCTGAAACTATAAAAATGTTACAAGAAAACTATGACTCTTTAGATAGAGTTGCTAAAGCATTATTAGAAAAAGAAACTTTAAATAGAGAAGACTTTGAAGCTCTTATGAGAGGAGAAGATATCTTTAAATCAAAAGAGAGTGAAGAGGTAAAAGTAGAAACTAGTGAAGAAGTTGAGTCTGAAAAGATAGAAACTGAAAAAGAAGAGATAGTAGAAAAAATAGAAGAAGAAAAAAATAGTGAAGAAAAAGTAGAAGAGGAAAAATAATTATTTACTTTTAATAAAAACTATGATAAAATAAATGTAATTTGAGCTCAGTTTTACGATTAGCCCCGTATTACTTAGCTTAGATAATATTATGATTTAGGAGGAAACATAAAAATGGCTATGAGAAGTAAAGCAGAAATAATCAAAGAATATGGAAAATTCGAAGGAGATACTGGATCAACTGAAGTGCAAATCGCTCTATTAACTGAAAAAATCAATCACTTAACAGATCACCTAAGAGTTCACAAAAAAGACTTCCACTCAAGATTAGGATTATTAAAAATGGTAGGACAAAGAAAAAGATTACTAGCTTACCTAACTAAGAAAGATCTTGAAGGATACAGAAACCTTATCGCTAGACTTGGAATCAGAAAATAATTATTTAAAGTTGCTAAAAACGAGGATAAATATCCTCGTTTTTTTATTAATTAGGAAAGTATAGATTTTAAA
>UQQO01000191.1 GCA_900543175.1 uncultured Fusobacterium sp. | reverse complement strand
ATCATAAGGTAACAAATACAATAGTAACATATGGCAAATTTACTTTAGATTTAAAAAGTGGGAGTAACTCTTCTAGAGGAAGAAAAAAATTTTGTTATTTAGATGATGATAAAATCTACAATGTTTATAAAGATCATAAAGTTAAAGGAACTTTAATGTATATAACAAGTAAAAGAGAGAGCCATTCAGCAGATGGACCTATGATTTTAATTTTAGAAGGAATTACTTTAGCACAAGCTTTTAAATATTTTGGTTATAATATGGCACAAACTCTTTTTAAAGAAAATGAAGTTGTTTATGAGCAAAAGCATATTTATGGATATAGAGAAATAGTAAGAGATTTATAATTTTTATTTTAAATCAATAGACAAATAAAAAGGAGCTATTGAGTTAATTATTCAACAGCTCCACTATTTTAATCAGAATTTAATTAGTTCCCATTTTATAAAGTTCCTCTTTCATAAAGTGAACCTTTCTTTCAGGCAACAATATTGTCAGCACATCTCCAGCCTCAATTACTGTATTACCCTTAGGTATAAACTCATGCTCACTTCTCACAATTGCCACAACTAGCACATCCTCTGCCCACTTAACCTCTGAAATCTTCTTACCATCAAGCTCAGATTCACCAGATACAGGGATAGAGATAATTGTTTTCTTGCTCTCCTCAACCTTGTCAACTTCAACATCTTTAGCCATTCTCTCATAAAGAATCTCATAGATTGGCTCAAGCCCTAAAAGATCAGTTATATAATAAGCTATTACAGAAACAAGTACCAAAGCTAAAAGGTGATCGAAGTTTCCAGTCATCTCAAGTATTAGCACAGCCCCAGTTATAGGAGCTCTTACAACTGCCACAAAGTATCCTGCCATTCCAAGTACCATATAGTGAGGTATAAATTCTCTACCAACACCTAATAGATCAACTAACACCATTCCGTAGATCTTTCCAAGAATTGCCCCAAGCACAAGCATAGGTAGGAAAATCCCTCCAGCAAAACCAGTTGCATAAGATATAGCAGTAAATAGAAGTTTAATAATAAATATCACTATTAAAAGTTGAATTGTTCTATTTCCTCCAGCCATCTCCTCAACAAGTTCATGCCCTCCACCTGTTACCTCTGGCAAGAACATACAGAATAGGAATGAAGTTGTCATTACAAATGAAACCTTTGCCCATCTTGGAAGTTTAGTCCCTTTGTAAATATCTTGCACCTTGATAAGTGTCATTGTAAATAATTTTCCAAAGAAAGCTATTAAAATTCCAAATAGCACAAACAATATAACTTGAAGATATGGACTAATTGACTTAGGATAACCGATAGATAGATCAAAAGCAGTTTGCATACCAAACATTCTTCTACCTACAAAATCAGAGGCTATACTAGCCATAAAAGTACAGATTAAAAGCTTTGAAGATATAAACTTATGTAGCTCCTCAAGAGCAAAGATAACCCCAGCCAAAGGAGCTCCAAAAGCCCCAGCAAGTCCTGCACTAGCTCCACTTGTAACTAAGTATTTCTTCTCCACAGAATTTCTATTAAATAGTTTTGTAGCTCCATAACCTATATATGATCCCAATTGTACTGATGGTCCTTCTCTCCCTAAAGAAAGTCCACAACCAATTCCCAATAATCCACCAACAAATTTGGCTATCAATTCCCAAAACCATTTTCCATAATCTAGCTGTCTCAATATTATCCCTTTAACTTGTGGAATTCCACTTCCTGAAGTTTTAGGAAACTTTTTAGCAATAAAATCAACAATTAATCCTATTGCTATAAAAACAGCCCATATTCCTATTAGTATCATAGGATTTTCCAACTCATCTCTTCCAAAGAGAGTCATTCTCAGATGGTTTGCCCAATTTAGCCCCCATCTGTACACAGAAACTGTAAATCCTGTTAAAGCCCCTACTATTAAACAAAGTAGATAGAGTTTTCCACTTCCTCTTTGCAGCATCTTTAAATTATCCTCTGCTGTTTTTTCAGAATTCATTTTAATTCCTCCATATTAGTAATGTACTTTGTTATTTTATCCCTTTTTTCATTCTAATACAAGTATTTTCAAAAAATTAAAAACATATTTTTCAAATCTTTTTCTTCAAACAATCTTCTAGCAACTTTTTTAAACTCATCTCTATCCCCATTTATATAAAATTCTATTCTTCCCTTTTTGTTTCCCTCTTTTAACATATCCTTTTGTCCTAAAACTCTAAAAAGCTCAATAACACTTTCAACTGATGAATCTACAATTTTTTTAGTAAAAAACTTCTTAATATCATTTAATATAAATGGATAGTGAGTTCCACCTAAAATTAATGTGTCTGCATCTTTTGGAATCTCATCTAAATACCCCTTTAAAATCTCCAATCTATTTTCATAGTTCTCCCAACCTTTTTCCAACATTGTACAAAGAGCTTTACAAGGGATTTGATAAACCTCTGCCTCTGGACAAGATTTTTTAATGCTCTCTTTATATATATTGGAATTTATTGTAAAATCTGATCCCATAACTGCTATCTTTTTATTTTCACTTTCTAAAATAGCTGCCTTTACCCCTCCATCTATCATCCCAATAATTGGTACATTGTATCTCTCTCTAAGAAACTCCAAAGATGCAGCAGAAAATATACTACAAGCTATAACTACCCCTTTACAATTATTTTTTAAAAGAAACTCCATTATATTTACACTAAACTCTTGTATATCTTTTCTACTTTTTTCACTATATGGATTATTTTTCCAATCTCCATAATAGATTATATTCTCCCTAGGCAATAACTCCCTTATTTTTTGTAGTATTGTCAGCCCTCCTATTCCAGAATCAAAGATACCTATTGAAGAATCTTTATTCATTTTTTACCCCTCCCATAAATGTTTTATTTTATGTTTTATTTGTAATACAAAATATTAGTTGACAATTCGAAAATAAAATGTTACTATTAGTTATCCTTTCCTTTATGGTGAAATGTATTTTTAATTAACTATTCGTATAAAAAAGAGATGAGCATCTTTATTGACTTATCTCTTTTTTATATTTCTATAACATTCTCTATCTTTATCTTTTATATTTTATTTTCAATGAAATTTATATT
>UQQO01000190.1 GCA_900543175.1 uncultured Fusobacterium sp. | reverse complement strand
CTAGAATATATATGATTTACTTTTCAAGAAAATAACATTATAGTAAAATTAGCAATACTATTATAAAGAGAGGACTTAAATTTATGTACAAAAAATATTTTTATTTGTTACTTGTTTTTATTATTTCAATTTCTTCTTATAGTAATACTTTATACCAATTTGAAAAAGGTGTTCCTAGTAATTTTATTACTGGTAAGAACTCTAAAATTGAAATAACAAAAGAAAAATTTAAAGATGGAACTTCATCATTAAAATGGAATTTTAAAAAAAATTCTACTTTAACAATTAAGGGAGATGTAGGATACAAAGTTTTTCAAAAAGGGAAGCAAGAAAAAGCTCGTTCAAGTTTTGTTATGTGGATCTATAATAAAAAACCTATAGATGACAAAATGCAAGTTCAATTTAAAAAGAAAGGTGAGATAAAATCTTATTTTTCTATTAATATGAACTTTACTGGTTGGAGAACAATGTGGATTCAATATGATAGAGATATGAGTGGAAAAGCTGAAGAAAATATGGATGAGATCACTTTTATAGCTCCTAATGTTAATGGAGAAATCTATATAGATCAAATTTATACAAGTATTTTAATTGATCCGAGATATAATGCTAGAGATGAGCAAGTTGATTTTGTAAATTTACAAGCAGATAGTGCTGTAAACTCTCATTGGATGGCATTATATAAAAATTATAATGCTATTTCACAAAATAAGAATATAAAAAAATTAACTTCTGAAGAAGTTCAAGGGATTAAAAGTGTAGAGAATAGATTTAAAAATGATATTATAAAAAAAGTAAAAGTTAATTCAAAATTAATAGAAAAAAATAGAGAGAAACTTCAAGAATATCTGACTACAACAGTTGTTTCACCACAAACAGTTGTCCTTTACAAAGATTTCTCTAAAGAGGAAAAATCATATTTAAAAGATATACAAATTAAAGAGTATGGTAGCTGGTTAAGAGAGTTAGCTTTTATGTATAACTCTACAGAGGATAAAAAATATAAAAAAGAGATATATGAAATTTTTAAAAAAGGGCTTAATCATCTATATGAGCAAGGATGGACTAAAGGAAGTTGTCAAGGAACAATTCATCATTTAGGGTATCAAGTTAGAGAACTATATCAAAGTATTTTCTTAATGAAAGAACCATTATTAAAGGATAAAAATTTAAAACAAGCTAAAGAAATGGTAACTTGGTATAGTGCTATGGGAATTTTATATACTCCTGATAGTGAGATAAAAGGTGTTAATGCTGATGTGCTAAATACAATGTTACCAGGTATGCTTATAGCTATATTGTTAAATGAGGATGATAAAGTTACAGCAAGTCAACTATATCAATTAAATCATTATCTTACTAAATCTATTGATTATGCACCAGGGTTACTTGGAGGATTTAAAGAGGATGGAAGTATGTTCCACCATATGCAAAACTATCCTGCTTATGCAAAGGGAGCTTTTGAAGGGTTAACTCCTATTATGTATTATCTAGGAAATACAGCTTTTGCCTTAGATGATTATTCATTTAATATTGTCAAAAAAGCTGTTCTTATGACTAGAGTTTACTCTAATACTCATACTTGGCTAATTTCAATTAGTGGAAGACATCCAGATGATAGATTCCAAATATCAGATGAAGTTTTTAGATATTTAGCTTTAGGAAAAAAAGTTGGAAATGATAGTGAGTTAGCTAGTGCATATTTAAGACTTGCATCTCAAGGAAAATTTGCTGAAGAGTTAAACTCTTTAGGATTTAAAGCTGAAACTGCTCCTCAAGGTGCTTGGACAATGAATATGTCCTCTTTACAACTTCATAGAAGAGATAATTGGTTAATAGGAGTTAAAGGGTATAGCAGATATTTAGTAGGAAATGAAACATATATAAAAAATAATCTGTTTGGAAGATATATGAGTTATGGAAATTTTCAAATTTTAGAAAACTCTTTAATTGAAAGTGGTTATGTTCAACAAGGATGGGATTGGGCACACTTTCCAGGAACTACAGCTATCGCTTTACCAATAGATAAGTTAAAATCTCCAATCTCTCAAGTTGATATTTATAGTGGAGTTGAGGAGATGTTACTTTCAGATGAGACATTCTCTGGAGGGAACACTTTAAATAATAATGGTATGTTTGCTATGAAACTTCATGAACACTCTAAATACAATGATACTCATAGAGCTAGAAAATCAGTTTTCCTATTTGATAATAGAGTAATTCTATTAGGAAGTAATATAGAAAATAGAAGTGATTATGAAACTCATACAACTCTTTTCCAAAATTATTTAAGTGATAAAAGCAATATTAGTAAAGTTGAAAAAATAAAAGATAGTAATTTTATTTTGGATACTCAAAATAATCTTTATAAAGTTGTAGAGGGAAAATTAAAATATAAGAATGGATTGCAACACTCTTTAGATCAAAATAAAGGGACTCCTACAGAAAATTATTATGAAATGGCATATATTAATCATGGAAAAAATCCTAAAAATCAAAGATATCAATATGCTATTTTAGTAAAAGGAACCAAAGAAGAGCAAGAAAAATTTAAGAAAAGCTCTAATTATCAAGTTTTACAACAAGATTACAATGCTCATATTGTAGAAGATGAAATATCTAAAATGAGAGGATATGCTTTATTTGAAAGTGGAGATGTTAAAGATAAATATCTAAAATCTATTGATACACCATCTTTAATACTTATTAAACATAATGATAATTCTTTAGAATTAAGTTTTGTAGATCCTGATTTGAGATTATATGAGGGAAAAGATGAGAGTCAATATGAGAAGAACGGAAAATTAAAAGAGGTAAGTATCTATTCAAGAAAATGGAATAGCAACCCTTCCATTCCACATACTTCAACTATTATTTTAAATGGAAAGTATAGTTTAGATGGAGAAAATAAAGATATTTCTATTGAAATAGTAGGTAATACTACAATCATAAAAATTACTACAACTTATGCTATGCCAGTAAAGCTTACTTTAAAAAAATTATAAACTCTAAAATTTTAAGTGCTGATATTTTTTAATATTGGCACTTTTTATTATAGAAAATTCGTATCTACTCAGCTGATCAAATTCTATAAAAAATTAGCTAGCTTAAAGTTTAATTTTTAT
>UQQO01000189.1 GCA_900543175.1 uncultured Fusobacterium sp. | reverse complement strand
TTTATAAGATTTAATTTATTTTTATTAAATTTAAAAGAGCCCTCATAAGAGAGCTCTAATTTCACTATAATAATTTTGCTGCTATTTCAGCTAGTTTAGATCTTTCACCTTTTTTCAAAGTGATATGTCCAACAATCTCTTCATTTTTCAATCTATCAGCCATATAAGTTAAACCATTTGTATTTGAATCTAGATATGGGTTGTCTATCTGTTGAGGGTCACCAGTAAATATTATCTTAGTATTTTCCCCAGCTCTTGTGACAATTGTTTTTATCTCCAATGGAGTTAAGTTTTGAGCCTCATCAATTATTATAAGTCCTCTAGGAATACTTCTTCCTCTAATATAAGTCAACGCCTCAATTTTTAAAATTCCCATTGCCTCTAAACCTTCAACAACCTTTTCACCAGTTTTATCATCTTTAGCTTCACTTAAAAAATCTATATTGTCAAAAATTGGTTGCATCCATGGTTTTAATTTTTCCTTTTCACTACCTGGTAAATATCCAAGATCTTTACCCATAGGAATAATAGGTCTTGCTATTAAAAGTTTTTTATATTTTTTTCTCTCAACTACTTGCTCTAATCCTGCTGCTATAGCTAAAAGAGTCTTTCCTGTTCCTGCTCCTCCAACTAAAGTTACAACTTTTATATTTTCATCTAGCAACAGATCCATAGCAAATCTTTGTTCATCATTTCTTGCTCTTAATCCCCAAGCACTACTATCTCCTAGTAAGAATTTCTTTATTTTTCCATTATCATATCTTCCAGTTTGAATATTTCCACTACAATTTAATTTAAAGAAACAGTTAGGAGTAGGGACAATATCATCTCTTCCTAAATCTTTAAAATCCATTTTTCCACTTTTTTCATATTGTCCAAATGTTTTGCTATCTACTTCAACTTCAAAGAAACCATCATAAAGTTCCATATAGTCAACCATATCAGTAGAATAATCCTCAACTTCAAGTCCTAAAGCATCAGCTTTAATTCTCATATTTATATCTTTAGTAACTATTATTACTCTTTCATTTGGATGTTCTTTTTTTATTCCCAATGTAACAGATATAATATGATTATCCATTACATCTTTTCTCAATACTTCTGGTAAAAGACTCATATCATTTTTTATTTCTACTCTAAAAAATATATCATTCTTTAATTCTACACCTTTAAATAGGCTTCCTTTTTTTCTAATCTCATCTAATACTCTTGATGCCATTCTTGCTTGTATTGCAGTATTCTGATTTCTCTTTAACTTATCTATCTCTTCAATTACATAGATAGGTAAAATAACATCGTTTCCTACAAAATTATAAATACAATAAGGATCGTGAATAAGTATATTAGTATCTAACACAAAAATTTTTCTCATAGAATCAGCCCCTTATTAAAGCAATTTTTATGCAAAACTTTTACTTTTATATAATAATGTACTAGATTTTTTTAGATTTTCCTCTTTTTTTCACACCTATTTTTTCTTCAATACTTCCTTTATTACTTCCATTGCTACTATTGTTCCCTCAGCAACTGCAACAGTTACCTGTCTTACTACTCCAGATCTTATATCTCCAGCTGCATACATTCCATCTACATTAATTTTTAAACTATCTTTTGTTACAATAAACCCATGATTATCTAAATCAGCTATTGTTCCATACATCTCAGCTTTACTTTTAGTTCCTAGATATAGAAAAGCAAAGGCAGTAGAATAATTTTTTAACTCTCCATCTACTTTTACATCAACACTTTCCACATACTCATTTCCTTTAATCTCTACAAGTTCAGCATTATATATTATCTCAACCTTATCTGAATTAGTAAGAGCATCAAACACCTCTTGATTACATTTTAATTCAGGGGCATTTACAAAAATTCTTATCTTTTTAGCAAACTTTGTAAGGAATAGTGCCTCTTCTGCAACCTCTTCTCCCTGTCCAAATAGAGATACTTCCATGAACTTTGTAAAAGCACCATCACAAGTTGCACAGTAAGAAACCCCATTTCCTAATAGTTCCTTTTCTCCCTTAATTTTTTTATTATCACTATTTCCAGTTCCAGTAGCAATAATAACTGTTTTCCCTCTAAAGTTTCCCTTATCAGTTTTTACAATCTTGTTTTCTTCTGAATAAACATCAAAATCTAACACAGTTGCATCTACAAAATTAGCTCCAAATCTCTCTGTTTGCTCTTTCATTAAATTATATAGATCTTTTCCTGAAATTCCCATAGGAAAACCAGGATAGTTATCTACTTTATGAGCCATTATTAAGCTTCCAGTCTCTTTTTTTTCTATTATTAGTGTATTCAGTTTAGCTCTGCTTGTATAAAGTCCTGCTGTTAGCCCTGCTGGACCTCCTCCAACTATTATAACATCATATATCATTTTTGCCTCCTATTAGATTAACCCCTGCATAGATAAAAATTGCTTCTCTTCTCCGATAGTTGTTTCATCACTGTGTCCACTATATACTCTTACATCTTCAGGTAGTTCACACAGTTTTCTAAGACTTTTAAATAACATATCTCCACTACTTGTTGGAAGATCATATCTACCATAACTTCTTCTAAACATTGTATCTCCAGAGATTAAAATTTTTGATTCTGGACAGTAGAAACTTTTTGAACCTATTGTATGCCCTGGAGTATCTATAACTACAAACTCTCCAATTTTGTCTCCCTCTTTTACTACATTATAAGTTCCATTATATACAAAATTTCTACCTGTTATATATACCATTAGGTTCAATTCACCCTCTGTTAAAAATCCAGCTTCCTCTTTTCCAATATAAACCTCTGCCTCTGGATACTCCTCTACAATTTTATTAAGTCCTGCTATGTGATCTCCATGCCCATGAGTTAAAACTATATATTTTAATGTAAGCCCATTTGTTTTTATAAAAGTTGTCAATCTATCTATATTTTCTCCACCACAATCAAAAAGATATGCCTCTTTTTTATCGTTCCATGCTAAATAGCAATTTGTCATCATCGATCCTAAATAAAATGTTTTTATATTCATTATTCTTGTTTCCTCCTAATAATTTCTAGTATTATCTATCTTCAATTATACTTTAACTTAATAACTTTTGTCTACTTAATTTATTTTGTAAGATTTACTTAAACATTAAAAATTCATACACTATTTCTCAAATTTG
>UQQO01000188.1 GCA_900543175.1 uncultured Fusobacterium sp. | reverse complement strand
CCATTTTTTCTATAGCTGTTCTATAATATCCTAATGATTTTTCAGAACATCCCTCAACACGTTTAGCAGAAATAAAAAGCTCTATTAATTGTACATTGGATTCTGTTTGTAATTTTTCATCTTTATTTTTAGAAAACTCTATATTTTCTAACTCAAAGGAAAGTATTTTTTTTAATTTTTCTAACTGATTATTGCTTAAAAAAGGTAACATCTCTTGAATAACATTGTGAATAACTCTCTCTTTTATATTCATACTCCCTCCGTTAATTTCAAGAAAGATACCCAACGGCATTTCTTGAGATCTTATACTCTTTGCCGTTGTAAAGAGTTTATATACTAAACTTTCTAAATTTTTTATTAGTTTAAAGCTTTTTAAATAAAGAAATCAGCAAAACAATAATTTGCTTTTATAGTTCTATATTTTCTATATCAATTTCTCCATTCATTAATTTAGGAAGTAAATAATTTTTTAAATTTACTAAATGATTATTTTCTTTTTTATTAGAAATAATATTTTCAAATAATGGAGTTAATATTTTATTCAGGCTTTCATATTCTTTTTCAGGTGGAATTAAAACAAAAGCTTTTTCCAAATCAGCACGTTTTATATGTCCCATAGTTGTTGCTTTATCTTTTGCAATAGAAATAAACTTTTTTAAGTGATAATTGATCCACAAGAAATAAAACCATTTATCATATTTTTTAGAAGTTACTTTAAAAAGATGTTGATTAAGTCCACATTTATTTCCACACCAAATTTTTATAAGAAGTGTTCCTGACCAAGAGAAAATAATATCTCCATTGTTTATAATATATTCAGGTTTAATTTTATTTGAACATCTATCACTATTTTTGTCAGTAAATCCTTGATTTAACTCTTTAATTTTTAAGACAGGATAGCTTTTTTCATTAAAATCATTAGGAGTATATTTCTGCATTGCTAATCCATTTAAAAAATCTGCTATTTCTAATAAGTTTGAAGAAATATAATTAGTATAATTTTTATCCTTATTAAAAAAATGATTATTAAAAATTAACTGTACTTGTTTTTCTAAATTATTGTTTATCTTATTATTTAATTCTATTTTTTCGTCTATATCAGATAAAATTTTTGCTATTTTCTTTTGAATATTTAAAGGTGGTAATTTAATATTAACTTTGCTAAATTCCGTTCTTTTTATTCCTTGAACAGTTGTTCCTGTTGCTCTTGATAACAATTCATGCTGTCCGTAATCTGATTGTAAATAATACAATAGATATTTATTTACTAAAAATTTAGGATTTCCCCTCAAAGTTAATAATCTTTGTGCTAAACAAAACTTATCATCTGGTAATTCAGCTACACAACCTAATGGAGCTTCTGTTGTTAATAGAATATCTCCTTTTTTTGGAAAACCACGAGTCATAAAAGTGTTGTATGTTTCTTGAGATACATAGTAAATATTTGAATAATCTATGTAGTTCATCTTTACAGATTTAGCACTTAAAGTAATTATACCTTTAGCTGATTTTTTAGGAGTTTTACCTCTATAATCCAAAATAACTTCTAAATTTTTCTCTAAATTTTCTATTCTCCATTCATTCATTGTTTTTCACCTACATTTCAAAACCAAGAGCTTTTAAGTTTTTCTTGATCTCTTCTTCAAGCTCTCTACTTTGTTTAAATTGCTCTGCTAGTTCAGCAGTTAATGTTTTCATTTTTTCTTCAAAAGGAATTCCATCATCTTCCTCTTCTTCAATTCCAACATATCTTCCAGGTGTCAAAACATAATCATTATTTTTTATCTCTTCTAATGTTGCATTTTTACAGAAACCTAAAGTATCTTTATACTCTCCATCTCCATTATATGACCCTCTCCATTGATGGTATGTATCAGCTATTTTTTGTATCTCCTCTTCAGTTAAAACTCTTAAACTTCTTTCTACAAGAGTTCCCATTTTTCTTGCATCAATAAATAATACCTCTTTTTCCCTTTGTCTATGTTTAGGGTTATTTTTATTTCTATTTAAAAACCAAAGACAAGCAGGAATACCAGTTGTTAAAAATAGTTTATCAGGCAGAGCTACTATACAATCAACAATATCATCTTCAAGCATAGCTTTTCTTATATCCCCCTCACCTGATGTATTAGATGATAGAGAACCATTAGCAAGAACTATACCTGCTGTTCCATTTGGTGCTAAATGGTGTATCATATGTTGAAGCCAAGCATAGTTGGCATTTCCCTCAGGAGGTGTTCCATATTTCCATCTTATATCTCCATCTAGTGATTCTGCCCAATAGTCTTTAACATTAAATGGTGGATTTGCCATTATATAGTCCATTTTTTTACTTCTATGTTGATCTTTAGTAAAAGTATCTGCTGGCTCTTCTCCTAAATCAACTTCAATTCCTCTTATTGCTAAGTTCATTTTACAAAGTTTCCAAGTTGTACCATTACTTTCTTGTCCAAAAACTGAGATATCTCCTAATTTTCCACTGTGAGCTTGTATAAATTTTTCAGACTGAACAAACATTCCACCACTACCACAAGCAGGATCATATACTCTTCCCTTTGTTGGCTCTAAACATGAAACAATAGTCTTTACAATACATTCAGGGGTATAGAATTGTCCTCCATTTTTCCCTTCAGAGTTTGCAAATTTTCCTAGGAAAAATTCATAAACTTGTCCTAAAATATCTTGTCCTTTTTCATCTTTAGATTGAAGATTTATTCCTCCAATTATATCAATAAGTTCTCCTAATTTTCCTTTGTCTAATAAAGGATTAGAATAAACTTTGTATAGTACATCTTTTAAAGAATGATTTTCTTTTTCAATAGCATACATTGCCTCATCTATTTTTATTCCTATTTCAGGAGTTTTTGCAACTTTAACTATTTCTGACCATCTTGCCTCTTTAGGAACCCAGAATATATTCTCTGCTGTGTATTCATCCCTTTCCTCTTCATAACCTTCCCCTTCTTCTACAAGAAAGTTATATCTTTCTTCAAAACTATCACTAATATATTTTAAAAATACAAGTCCAAGTACAACATATTTATACTCTGCTGGATCCATGTTATTTCTTAATTTATCACAGGCTTTCCATAGTGTATCTTTAAAATTTTCTTTTGCTGGTGCTTTTGCCATCTATTTCCTCCAAGTTTTTTATTTTTTATCCACTTAAAACACTTTATTTATCTTATATCTAATTATATC
>UQQO01000187.1 GCA_900543175.1 uncultured Fusobacterium sp. | reverse complement strand
TCATCATACTTATCAGCTAGAAATCTGAACCCTAAATCAAATGAGTCTGTTTTAGACACTTGTAGTGCTCCTGGAGGTAAAACAGTAGTTTTAGGAGAATTGATGAAAAATGAAGGAGAACTTTTAGCCTTAGATATCTATCCTCATAAACTTAAATTGATAGAAGAAAATTGTAAAAAACTAGGAATAGATTTTGTTAGAACTGTAAAAATGGATGCTAGAAAATTAAATCAACAAGGTAAAAAATTTGATAAGATACTTGTAGATGCTCCATGTAGTGGATATGGTGTATTAAGAAAAAAACCAGAGGCTCTTTATAATAAAAATATTGAAAATGTTGAGGAGCTATCAAAGTTACAATTTGAAATATTAGAGTCAGCAGCTCAAGTTTTAAAAGATGATGGAGAATTAGTTTACAGTACATGTACTATTTTAAAAGAAGAAAACAGTGATAATATAGGAAAATTTTTAGAAAAATATCCAGAATTTGAAACAATAGAGTTATATATTCCTGAAAATGTAAATGGAACATATGATGAGTTTGGAGGATTTACAATAGATTATCACGAGGATATTTTAGATGGATTTTACATTGCTAAATTAAGAAAGAAGAGGGAAAAATGTTAGAAGAGTTAAAAGATGCAAATAGTTATATAATTGGAAAGATAGTGGAAAAAGATAGTTTAATATTGGAGATGGAAGATTTTGCACATGAAAATAACGTGCCTATTGTAACTAAAGAGGTTGCTGAGTATCTAAAATTTATTGTAAAGACTCATAAAGTTAAAAATATATTAGAAGTAGGAACAGCAATAGGATACTCTGGGATTTTAATGGCAAAAGAGATAGTAGAACAAGATGGAAAACTATATACTATTGAGATTGATGAGGAGAGATACAATCAAGCTCAAGAGAATATAAAAAAATCTGGTTTAAGTAATATTGTTTCTATAAAAGGAGATGCTGTAGAAGAGATAAAAAAAATAGAGGAGAATTTTGACTTTGTTTTTATTGATGCTTCTAAAGGGCATTATATGGATTTCTTTGAGGATTCTATCAAACTTTTAAATAAAAATGGAATAATATTTATTGATAATATTATGTTTAGAGGGTATTTATATAAAGAGTACCCTAAGAGATTTAAAACTATTGTAAAAAGATTGGATAGTTTTATTGATTCGTTATATAATAGAGAAGATGGAGATTTTGTTCTTCTACCTTTTGGAGACGGAGTAGGTTTATTCTATAAAAAATAAAAGAAAAGGGCAGTTTTCATTGTAAATATAATATATAGGATAAAATTATAGGAGATGATTTCTATGAAAATATCAGAACAATATAATTTAAAAGGAAAAGTAGCTATAATTACAGGAGCTGGAGATGGAATAGGTAGAGCTTCTGCTTTGAAATTAGCTCAAGCTGGAGCAACTGTAGTTTGTAGTGACTTGGATTTGGAAAAGGCTCAAGAAACAGTTGTTATGGTAAAAGAGTTAGGAGCAGAGGGACTAGCTGTTAAATGTAATGTGACTGTTGAAGAGGATATGAAAGCTTTAGTAGATGAAACTGTAAAACAATTTGGAAAGGTTAATATCCTTGTAAATAATGCTGGAGGTGGAGGTGGTGGAAAAGAAAAGTTAGAAGAGTTAACTTTAGATTACATCACTTTTATCTATAAATTAAATGTATTTAGTGTATTTACATTGATGAAACTATGTGCTCCACATATGAGAAAAGACGGATATGGTTCTATTATAAATATTAGTTCTATGGCAAGTAATATGGTCAGCCATAATATGAGTGTATATGGAAGCTCTAAGGCTGCTATCAATCAATTAACAAAATATGCAGCTTATGATTTAGGACCAGAAATAAGAGTAAATGCTATTGGACCGGGAGCAATTAAAACAAGAGCTTTAGGAACAGTATTAACACCAGAGATAGAGCAAAAGATGTTGGCTAAAACACCTATAAAAAGATTGGGAGAGGCTGAGGATATAGCTGATGCAGTTCTATATTTTGCTAGCCCTGCTTCAAGTTGGACAAGTGGACAAGTTATCTTTGTAAATGGTGGAGGAACTCAAGAATTAGATTAATAAAAAGAGAGGCTGTTAATTTTTTAGCAGCCTCTTTTGTATTTCTAATTAAAAATAAATTGAACAAGCAACATATATAGAATAGTTCCACCAGATATTGAAAGTAGCATACTGTGTTGCCATTTGTGTAAAGCTACTATACCAAGAATAGCTATAATTTCTGGTAAAACAAAGGGTTTTTTTATAAGAGAAACATCTTTTAAGCAATAGATAATTAGCATTCCAATAACAGAAAAAGGAAGAACTCTACCTAAATATTGAATATATTTTGGAATAGGCTTATTAGCTGGGAAAATAATAAAAGGTAAAAATCTAGTTGTCATAGTTCCTAATACAACAGCTCCAACAGTTAATATCTCTTGTGTAATAGTCATTATTTATCCTCCTTTTCAAGTTTTTTTCTAACAGATGTTAGAGAGATTAAAATCAGTATCATAGAAGGGATAATAAAATTCTCTCCTTTAAATATGAGTAGAGCTAAAACAGAAGCTCCAAGTCCAATAAGAGCAGGAGTATGATTTTTTTGTGAATCCCATTGAGTTAAAAAGATTACAACAAAAAGTGCAGTCATAACAAAATCAATTCCCTCAGTACTAAAAGTTATAAACTTTCCTAAGATACCACCTAAAGCAGCTCCAATAGCCCAATAAAGATAATTCATTAGTGTTACAAAGAACATGAACCAACCTTTATCAACATTTTTAGGAATAGGAGTTGTACAGTTAATTGAAAAAGACTCATCACACATTCCAAAAATCAAAAAAAATCTTTTTTTACCAGTTCCATGATATTTTTCTAACATTGATAGCCCATAAAAAAGATGTCTAGCATTGACCATTAAAGCTAAAATAAAAGCATTTATAGGATCAAAGGCACTAACTAAAAGATTGGCTGTAATAAATTCCATAGATCCAGCAAAGATAGTTATAGCCATAAGAAAAGGATAGATAAAAGAGAACCCCATTTTACTCATATATATTCCATATGCTAATCCTAGAAAAGTAAAACCAGCACAAATAGGAATAGTATGAGGAAGGGCAGTTTTAAAAGCGACTGTTTTTGTATTCATTTTTCCTCCTAAGTATTAAAATTTTATTATATCCAAGGGATTATATAATATTTTTTTAATAAAATCAAGTTAAAAA
>UQQO01000186.1 GCA_900543175.1 uncultured Fusobacterium sp. | reverse complement strand
CGCTTCCATGCAGGGGGAACACCTGCCGCTGGAGATGAATGAAAAAATTATTTGCATCTGTATTATTTTTGCTTATTAGTACTTTTATTTTTGCAACTGGTACAGTAACTACATCTGGAACTGGAGATGGATTTTCTGGAAAAATAAAAGTTGATGTTGTAACAAATGGGGAAAAGATAGAGGATATCAAAATTGTTTCAAATTCTGAAACTTCTCACATAATTTCAAGAGCATTTCCTATACTAAAAGAGAGAATTTTAAAAGCTCAATCACCTATTGTTGACAGTGTGTCAGGAGCTTCTTATACTTCTTTTGGAGTTAAAAAAGCTGTTGCTGAAGCTCTTAAAGCAAATGGAAAAGATTTTGGAAGAATTAGATTTAATACTAAAGCTCCAGAACAACCTGTTGCTAATTTAGAAGCTATAAATACTGATTTAGTAATTATAGGTGGGGGACCTGCTGGATTGGCAGCTGCTATATCTGCTAGAGAGGCTGGATTAAAAAATATAATTCTTATTGAAAAATTAGATATTCTTAGTGGTAATGGAAAATATGACATGAACTTCTATGACCTTATTAATTCAGAAGCTCAAAAAGCTAATGGAATAAATGATAGTGTTGAAGCACTAATTGCTGATAATAGCAATCCTTTAGATACTCCTGAAAGAATAAGAGCACAAGCTGAAGGATCATTTGTTTTAGATAAATGGTTGAGAAGCTTTGGTGTAAATTTAAACTATAACTATGGAAAAAGAGGACACATGGCAGAAGCAGATGCCTATGCTGGAGCTCATATTCAAGATGGTATGGAAAAGAAGATTAAGGAATTAGGAATAGATGTTCGTACAAGAACAAAGGGACTAGATCTTATTATGAAAGATGGTAAGGTAGCTGGTGTAAAAGGACAAAATAAAAATAATTTTTATGATATTAATGCTAAAGCTGTAATCCTTGCTACAGGAGGATTTTCAGCTAATAAAGAACTACTTAAAAAGTATGTTCCAGGATCTGAGGTTTTCCAAACTTCAAATCAACTAGGGGCTACAGGAGATTTTATTCCTGTATTTGAGAAGAATAATATAAAAACTGCTAATCTTGAAGTGTTAAATATATTTCCATTTATTATCAGACAAACAAGAGATTTAACTGGTGGAGGAGATGGATTTATCCTTGTAAATAAAGAGGGAAAAAGATTTACAAGTGAAAGTATCACTTATGCAACTAGATTCTCTACTGCACAAAAAATTCTTGCTCAACCTGATTCTGCTGCTTTTTATATTTATGATCAAAAATTATATGATTCAAGTTATCGTTTACAAAAACATACAGCTCAAGGACTTCATACAAAAGCTAATACTATTGATGAATTAGCAGATAAATTGGGAATTGATAAAGATAATTTAAAAGAAACAGTAAAAGAGTTCAATATGGCTGTTCGTGGGGAAATTAAAGATCCATTCAGAGAAAAGCCTACTAAAAAAGAATTTATGAGTGAAGGACCTTATTATGGTGTACAAGTAGAATCAGCAGTTCATATGACTAGAGGTGGAGTTGTTGCTGATGAAAAAACTCAAGTTTATTATGAAAATGGTAAAGTAGTAAAAGGATTGTATGCAGCTGGAGAAGTTGCTAATAGCAATTCAGGGGCTTATAGTGCTGCTGTTATTTTTGGTAGAATAGCAGGAGAAGAAGCTACTAAATATATAAATAATAATTAATTTTTTATAAAAACTGAATCTTTCTTATATAGAGGGATTCAGTTTTTTTATAATCAAAAAATATAAAACTTAAATATCTTTTCTCGCTTAATAGAAGTTTATGATATAATATACACCTACTAAGATGGAGGTGGAAATATGCTAGATATAGATGTAATAAAAAGGTGGTTTGATTATCTTTACTCAATAGGAGCAGATGAAACAGGAGGAGTTACAAGACTAGGGTACACTAAAAATGAAGATGTAATGCATGGGGCTATTAGAAACTTTGCTAGAGAGATGGGATTGAAATATTCTAGCGATGATGTTGGTAATACATATGTATATGAAGAGGATTACAGTGAATATTATTTAATTGGTTCACATCTTGATTCTGTTATAAGTGGAGGAAGATATGATGGTGTAGTAGGAGTATTAGCTGGGCTTTTAATTTTAAAATGGATAAAGGATAACAAATTAAATATACCTTTAAAAGTTGTAGCTTTCAGATGTGAAGAATCTAGTTCCTTTGGAATAGCAACAGTTGGAAGTGGGCTTATAACTAAGAAACTTCAAATTGAAAAGATGAAAAAAGTAAAAAATACAGAGGGAGTATCTCTATATGAAGCATTGAAATTTAGAGGTTACAATCCAGAGTGTAAAAAAATAGAGAGAGTTTTAAACTATTTTGAACTTCATATTGAGCAGGGGAGAATTTTAGAAGATGAAGGATTAAAAATAGGGATAATTAACTCTATAGCAGCAGCTACAAGATACTGGCTTACAATAGATGGTAGACAAGATCATTCAGGGGCAACACCAATGGGAATGAGACAAGATGCTCTTTGTGCAGCTGGAGAGATAATTATTGAATTGGAAAAAATAGCAAAGAGAGAATCTGTCCATAGTAGTGTTGGAACAGTAGGGTATTTAGGAAACTATCCAAACGCCTTTAATGTTGTACCTGGTAGAGTAAAAATGGGACTAGATATTAGAGGAGTAGATAAAGATAGTATTGATAGGATAGATGATGAGATAGTTAAATTTGTAGATGAAGTTTGTAAAAAAAGAGATCTGAATTATGAATTAGATAATATTTCAAAAGCTATTCCAGTAAAATTAGATGAAAATTTAAAAAATGAGCTAAGTGAAGTAGCAACTAAATTGGGAATAGAACATAAGATTATGAATAGTGGTGCTGGGCATGATGCAATGAAGTTCTGGGATATAGCACCTACTGGAATGCTATTTATTCCTTGTAAAGATGGAGTGAGCCATAATAAAGCTGAAGAGATAGAATATGAAGATATTATCCTTGGAAGTAAGATAATATTTGAAGAATTGAAACAATTAAATAGTAGAAGATAAATAGAAAAAGACTTTCTTGGCGGGGGAGAGAACTGTTATTAAAGATATATAGATTAATATAAAAAACGATTAAGGAGTTAATAGAAAATGATACTTGCAAAAAAAGTTAGACTTTATCCAACTAAAGAGCAAGAACAAAAATTGTGGCAATCTGTAGGAATTGCTAGATTTATCTATAATTACACTCTTACAAAA
>UQQO01000185.1 GCA_900543175.1 uncultured Fusobacterium sp. | reverse complement strand
ATATAAATGGATTCTCTTTTTTTTCTACTTTTAATTGATTTGGAAAGAGAAAATTAAAATTACTTCCTTGAGGAGTGGCAACTTTAAGATTTGGATAATACTCTTTAAAAGTTTTTATAAATACCAACATAGTTTTAGCACTTTCAATATCAGAATAGAAAAACTCTCTAACAAATATCTCTTCCTCTCTAAAGTAGCATATTAAATATCCTGTTATCCTCTTCTCCCTATAAAAAACATATATCTTACCATTTTCATTTTCAATCTCTCCTTTTATTCTAGTAAGATAACTATGATCTCTCTTTAAATATATATTGTTATTTTCCATTTTTTTATTATATAGATCTATCATATTACTAAAATCATTTTCACTGGCTTTTTTTATCTCAATATCTCTATTGATGCTATTAAAAGGGATATCTTCTAACTTTAATTCATAATGCTCTAAACCGCTGATATATCCAAAACCAAAATTGCTATATATTTCGGTATTGATAGGGCTTAGAAAAACTATATCTCTACTGTTTGATAAAGCATTTTTTAAACTGTGGTTTAATAGCTTTCTCATGTACCCCTTTCCTCTATACTCTGGAGATACAGCCACTCCAACTATATAGAAAGAGGGTAAAATATTTCTATTAAAACAAATATTATATGGATTTTCATGCAGAGATGCTTTTATCTCACCATCCTCTTCTAACATTAAAAAATTCTTATCTCTATATATAGTTTTAAAATAAAAATCTATCTCCTCTTCACTATCAGTGAAATTTTCTCTCCATATATCTTTTGCTCTCTCTATATCATCTATTCCATATCTAATCATTATCTCACCTCTTATTGAAATCTTTATACTATATATTTTACTATTTTAAAATTAATGAGTAAACAGTTAAATAAAAAAATCTCCCAATAGTTATATTGGAAGATAAAATTATATTAATCATTAGCAAAAAGAAAATCTTTTATTAAACTATTCTCTTTCCACTCTATCATCAATGAGTTTTTATTTTTCTCAAAAAGAGCTGTAAGTATTATATTACATAGCTCCATAGGTACTATATATGAGTTGAAAAATCCATTGTTTTCAACTGAAACTTTAAATGAAACATCACTTAAAAAGCTAATTTCTGAGAAGATATTACTTGTAATCAATATTATCTTAATCTTTCTCTCTTTTGCTAATTTGATAGCTTTTATCTCATCATTTAAAAATCTTGGGAAAGCAAATAGTATTACAACATCACATTTTTTAGAATGGGAAAGAGTTTCAAAAAGTCCAAGTCCCCCTTCATTGACAACTTCTGTATTATATCCCAATCTCTTTAGTTGCCAATATAAAAATTGAGATATAGATCTACTTGACCCCATACCAATAGAGTATATCTTTTTCCCTTTGTCAATAATCTCAATAGCTTCATCTATTTGTTTAAAATCAACATTTGATAGAAACTCCTGTATATTTTTAAGATCAGCATTTACAATCTTATTGGCAATCTCACTTTTAGTGTGGAAACTATCCCAGTTTTTTATCAATCTATCATCTGGAGTCATCTCTGTAAGCTCACTTGCAATATAGTTTCTAAAATCAGTATATTTGTTAAATCCAACAGTTTTAGTAAATCTTAAAACAGAGGCATCACTAACCCCAATCTCTTTACCTAAATCTAAAGCTGAAAGAACTAAAACTTTTTTAGGGTTTTTTATAACATACTCAGCTATTTTCTTTTCTCCCTTAGTTAAAGTTCTATAATTCTCTTTAAAAAATCTATGTATTCTCTCCATAATTTAATTTACCCCTAATCTTTTTATTATTTAATATATTATATCACAATATTCTCTTTTTTAGAAAAAAATCCTTTTATTTTAAATTTAAAATGATATAATATAATTATAAAAAATCAGGGGTGGTATTGATGGTTATTAATTCTATTAGAATTGTTTTAGATCAAAATAATCTTTTACACAACATTAATTATTTGGAAAAGGCTAAAAATAAAAAGGTTCTTCCAGTAGTAAAGGCCAATGCTTATGGACATGGGGTAAATGTAATAGTTCCTGTATTATATAAAAGTGGGCAGAGGGATTTTGCAGTAGCTCGTTATGTAGAGGCAGAAAATATTTTAAAGATGAACCTTGGAAATGATATTAGAATTCTTGTTTTTGAAAGCATTAGGGATATGGAATTGATTAAAGGAACTCCAAATATAGATATTGCTATTAATTCTATGGAAGAGTTTAAAGAGGCTATTGATGCTGGGATTGAGCCTTCAAGAATGCAACTGAAAATTGATTTTGGTTTTGGTAGAAATGGAATTTACTCTTCAGAAGCCAAAGAATTAAGAGAGTATATTTTAGAGAAAAACCTTAAATTAAGAGGAATTTACACTCATCTTTTTGCTGTGAACTACCAAGATGGACTAGAGATTATTGATAATTTCACTAAGATAGTTGATAGTATTGGAAGAGATAGATTTGAGATGATTCACCTACAAAATAGTGCTGGGGTAATGAACTATGATTGTGAAATTGCTACACATATAAGAGTGGGAATGCTAACTTATGGATTGCAAGAGGTGGGGTATTACGATCCTAATCTAAGACAAGTTTTCTCATTAGAGGGGCAAATAGCAGGGGTAAGAGAAGTAGATAAAAGTAAATATGTTGCATATGAAGTTAAAGATGATTTGGATATCCCTAATTGTAAATACTTGGCTAAAATTAAGATTGGATATGGTGATGGTTTCTTAAAGAAAAATGAAAAGAGTAAATGTATTATAAATAATAAGGAGTTTAAAATAGCAGAGGTAACTATGGATAATACATTTATTGAAGTTGATGAAAGCGTAAAAGAGGGAGATAAAATATACCTATATAAAGATATAACAAAAGAGGTCGATTTTATTGGAATGAATATATATGAGTTATTAACTATCCTAAGCCCTCGTATACCTAGAGAATTAAAATACTAAATCTATATTTTCTTATTTTCATTAGAAAAATCAAACTTCTACTTTACTTTTAGTATTTTTTAACGTATAATATAAGTACAAAATATAAGTTATAGGTGTTCCACCACCTTAGTGAAAACTGAAAGTGAAGGACCGATAAATACTAAAAAGCTGTCATATGACAGCTTTTTTTCTAAGGAGATTGTATGAAATTATTTACAATTAAATTATATAAGCAGAAATGTATGAATCTGAATATCGGTTATATTAAAAATACTGTAAATTTTAAATTGCTTGAAGAAAAAGCAAAAGAATATAAAT
>UQQO01000184.1 GCA_900543175.1 uncultured Fusobacterium sp. | reverse complement strand
ACAAGGTATAAAAACAGCAGTTTGAAGACATTTTTGAATATTTCTAAAATTTTACAAGGTAAAAAACTTAATAAATATCCTACTTTTTACAATGATTTTAATCAATTTAAATTCAAACTCTATATAGTAATAATACCATAAATATAGAAAAAATCAAAATCTAATAAGAGATTATTAAATTTTTTCTGTTTGATTACTTTAATACCTTATTGAGCAGCCTAAATAAATTAGGCTGCCTATAAGGTATCAATTGAACTCTTTTGTTTCAAGCAAATCATTTTTATCAAAAATCTCTATTCTTTTTAATTTGCCTTGCTCATCATAGTATTTCCATTCTCCTGTTATTTCCCAGTTATTTCTTTCATAAGCTGTTCCTTCTTTTTCAACATTTCCATTTTTATAATAAAAGACACATCTTATTAAATCATCTTCTAGCCCAGTTGTATAATATTGCTCAAGAAATAAAGTTCCATCTTCTTCATTATATGTTTTAAATACTCCATTTTTCTTTCCTTTTTTATAGAAACCAATAGCTTTTAATTTTCCACTTGGATAATAATATCTCCATTCTCCTGTTTGTTCTCCAACTTCTAATAAGTCAGCTTCTTTTCCAGCAAAATTACCTTCCATTTTAAGAGTTCCATTTTCATAGTAATATTTCCATTTATTTACTCTATAACCTTTCCAAATAGTTCCCTCATATTTAAGATTTCCATTTGAATAAAACTCTCTTGTTGGCTCTTCTTTAAAAATATATTCCTCTTTTTCTTCGACTATTGGGATACCATCATTTATATCTTTAATTTCTATAAATTTATATCCTTTTAAATCACTTTCTTCTATATATTTTTTAAAATTTTCATTGCAATATATTCCACCAATTGCATATTTAAAATTCCCTACTTCTCTAGCTCTAAAAATATCATTATTTTTTATTTTAGAAAAGTCAAGCATATATTCATAGTTAATTAGAGGAAAATTATCTATATAACATTCTTCACTTTCTAAAACATTCATAATATATAAAGGAATATTTTTGTAAAAAACCTCTATATATTCAATATTTTTATCTTTATATTTTTTTTGAATATATTCTTTAGCTTTTAATGAAAGTAAAATTGTATTACCAAAACCAGCAATACGCATTATATCTGCTATTTTACTAATTTTGTCTTCAGTTACTAAGGTAATATATTTTTTCAAATCAGCTATTGATATATTTTTTCTTTCTCTCATTTTTATTTCATCACTAATGGAAAATAATTTAATATCAATCCAGTTTAAAAATTTAATTATTTCATCTTTTGTAAATTTTGAATTTTCTATTTTAAAATTATTAGCTATACTAAACATAGCTTCATCATTATTAAAGCTATATTTAAATTTAAAAATTTTCATACAATTCCTCCTAAAGTTTAGCATTATTTATTTTTAATTTTCCTGTTAGAAGATCATTTTTAATATTACTTAACTCTTTTGTTACTTCTTTTACTGTATCAGCTTTATTAAGATTTCTCTTTACAGCATTATTATATGCTTCTGTTATTCTTTCCTCTACAATATCTTTATACTCTTTTCCAGTTCTTCCAACGTGAGGTGATTCAGTTAAGTTAGTATTATCTGCTCCTGTAGTTGGTAAAAAAACACCATTAGCAGCAGAGTTAATATCAATTCCTAATTTTTCAAATATTTTTTTAGACTCAGGCATACCTTCACCTTTTTCAATAACAATATGGTGGGCAGCATTTTGATATTCAGGTTCTTCTATACCAGCTTTAAGCATTTCATCTCTTAAAATAGCTGATGGAGATTTAGATTTTGGATATTTTTTATCTACAGTTATTTTATCCTCTGCAACTTTATATTTTTCTCTTGCTTCTTCTTCACTTATAAATAAAATATGATTATTCTCTACTTTAGGTGGATTTTTATCTGCTGTAGTTAGACTATCTTTATCTATTGGTTCTGGTAAAGGATCGACTATATTTCCTTCAAATTCCTTACCTTCATCTGTTTTAGTTGGAGGTATTTTAGTATTTACATCATCTTCAGGCAATAAATCAAAACCACCAAGAGTACCAAGATTTCCTGTATTTGGAGGAAGATTTTCATGTATAATAGTTGATCTATCTTTTAATGATTCAGGAAGCTCTAAGAAGTTATCTTGATTTAGAGTACCATTATATCCTACATTCCAATCATCAGCATATTTTTTTAAATATTCTCCAGCAAAGAAAGCATATATTTCTACTTCTTCCATTGTATCTTCAAAATCTTTTTTAAACTCATTAAATGCTTTTCTTGCTTGTTCAGTTCTTAATACTCTTTGCTCTTCATCAGATAATTGAATTGCAACTATTGTTGTTCCAGCCATAAGTAGAGCTGTAGAAGTTGAGATCACTAATTCTTCTTTATACTCATTAGGTATTTGTTTTTCACGTTGTAAAGCTTCTTCTAAACTAGGTAGATTATTGTATTTATCTTTTAGTGAAGCAAGATATTCTGTATAATCTCCATCTTTACCAATTTCAATTTTATCTATTTTACTTTCTATATTATCTGCCGTTTTTTGATCTTTATCATATGTTGCTAAATGTCCTAGTTCATGTCCTAATATTTGCATTATTTCTGAACTTGTTAAGTCATTTTTAGAAATATATATTATTTCTTGAGGTCCATTAGGATTTTCTTTTCTTTCATTTAATTTACTAGAATTTTTGCTATCAACAGCAAATGTATTTTCTCCTATCCTTATTTCAGGCATAGGTCCAGTATAACCTCTACTTGTTAAGAAACCTATAACAATATCATTAAGAACTTTTCCTTTTTCCTCTAAAGAAATATTTTTACTTGAAAGTAATCCACTTAGTTTATATTTAAAGTTTAATACCTTATTGAGCAGCCTAAATAAATTAGGCTGCCTATAAGATATCAATTATTTATTATTATTTCTTTCTTTTAAAATTAAATCCTTAATTTTTTGATAATCATTCCTTTCTAAATCATATCCAAAACTATGTTTAACTCCATTTGATTCAAACTTCATCAGTCTATATATTCTTGGATAAAAAATAGAGTAATTTAATTTAAAAATAAATTTAATGCTTCCTTTCATTTTTTCATCATAAGAAATTTTAAGATTTTCATCATTTTTCAATATAGTTTTATAAATAGGAAGTTTCCAAGCATAAAATCTTATGATAATATATTCTTTTGTTATTTCCAGTTTTTCATTTGCATCATATGAAAACATAGTGACAATATTTCCTAAAATAATTATTCCTGTATAAAATATAAAAATATAGATAATAT
>UQQO01000183.1 GCA_900543175.1 uncultured Fusobacterium sp. | reverse complement strand
TCAAAACCTAGCGATGTGCTAGATAACTGAGCTTAGCTAGATAAATTATAGTTTAAAGTTATTTGTATAAGTAGTAAAAAATAGTTTGACATAAAACTAATTATATGTTACGCTTTTCTATGGGTGATAAAATGGAAGAGAGGAAATTAGAGAATACACTTTATAGTAGTATTGCAAGGTTGTACCATAAAAATAGATGCTTTATGGATGAACAACTGAGGAAAAGAGGAATAACAGAGTTAGGTTTTTCTCATATAAGAATAATTATAATACTGCATGTTTTTAAAGTTCTTTCAATGAAAGAGGTTACAGAAAAAATCTCAAAGGACAAATCAACAGTTACTATTTTAGTAAATAAGTTAGAGAAAAAGGGATACCTTAGAAAAAAAGTGTGTGAAGAAGATAGAAGGGTAACATATTTAGAATTAGAAGATAAAGCAAAAGAGATTTTAAATATTATTTTTGAAGTCTCAGATATTTTTCAAAGTAGAGTAGAAAAAATACTTGATGAAGAAGAGAGAAAAATGTTTATAAAAATAATGTCAAAACTTATAGAAAATTGGGAATAACAGGAGGGGAAATGAAAAATAAACATCAATTTATGGGAAGTGAAAAAATTACAAAACTGCTAATTCAGTTTTCGTTACCAGCAATAATAGGGATGCTAGTTAATGCTCTTTATAGTATTGTAGATAGAATATATATAGGAAATATAAAAGATGTAGGACATTTTGCAATAGCAGGTGTAGGGTTAACATTCCCAGTTACTATTTTTGTATTTGCATTTGCAGTTTTAATAGGGCTAGGGGGAGCAACTAATATATCTTTAAATTTAGGAAAAAAACAGAAAGATGAAGCAGAACACTATTTAGGAAATGCAATCTGTTTTGGAACTATTGTTTCAACAATAATAGGAATTTTAGTTTTAATTTTTATGGAAGGATTAGTTGATAAATTAGGAGGAAGTGAAAATACTTCTAAATATACTATTGAGTATTTGAGAATAGTTGCAATTGGATTCCCAGCAACAATAGTAGGGTATGTAGCTAATGCAGGTATTCGTTCAGATGGAAACCCTAAAATGTCAATGGTAACTCTACTAATAGGGGCAATTATAAATATAGTTCTTGACCCTATCTTTATATTTGGTATGGATATGGGAGTTTCAGGGGCAGCTTGGGCAACAATTATATCTCAATATATCTCAGCAGCATGGACAATCTATTACTTCAAATCTAAGTTTAGTGGTTTAAAATTATATATGAAGGATTTACCATTGAAATGGGAGAGAATAAAAAATATAATGGCATTGGGATCAGCACCTTTTGCACTTCAATTGGGATCAAGCCTTGTAAACTATACTTTTAATCATACATTAAAAATCTATGGTGGGGATAACTCAATAGGAGCAATGGCAATAATTCAAGCAATAGTAATATTTTTAGCTATGCCTATTTTTGGAATTAACCAAGGATTACAACCAATTTTAGGTTATAACTATGGAGCTAAACTTTATGCAAGGGTAAGGGAAGCATTACGTAAGGCAATATTAGGAGCTAGTGTAATATGTATATTTAACTTCCTTGTAATACAATTTTTATCAAAATATTTTATATTTATCTTTACAAGAGAAAAAGCATTGTTAGATATAGCTTCATTTGGATTGAGAATAAATACAATAATGTTCCCAATCATAGGATTCCAAATAATCTCATCAGTATATTTCCAAGCAGTAGGAAAGCCAAAATTAAGTTTATTTATAAGTCTATCAAGACAAATAATTATATTGATTCCATGTATCATAGTTATGTCTAGATTATTTGGTTTGACAGGTATTTGGTTTGCAGCACCTACATCAGACTTTATATCAACAGTGATTACATTTATTTTAATAAAGAGGGAGATGAAAACATTAAAACATCTACAAAAAGAGCAAGAAGAGATGGAGAAATTAGAAGCAGTTGTTGAAGAAAACTAAAATAACTGATTGAAATAAATCTGATTTCATATTAGAATATAAGTAGCTAAAAATATAGATAGGGAGATGTTAGTGATGAATAGTTTAGTTGAAAGATTTTTAAAGTATGTACAAATTGATACAGACTCTAATCCAGAAAGCAATGCTTGTCCAAGTAGTGAAATACAATGGGATCTTGCAAAAGTTATAGTTGAAGATCTAAAAGCATTAGGAATGGAAGATATAACTTTAGATGAAAACTGTTATATTATGGCAACATTACCAGCAAACTGTGATGAGGATATTCCTGCAATAGGATTTATAGCTCACATGGACACTGCTCCTTCATACAATGGAAGAGGTGTAAAACCTAGAATAGTAGAAAATTACAATGGGGAAGATATAGTATTGAATGCTGATGAGAATGTAATTCTTTCTCCTAAAGATTTTGCTCATATGAAAAATTATATAGGACAAGATCTTATAGTTACAGACGGAAGCTCACTTTTAGGAGCTGACGACAAAGCAGGAATAGTTGAGATAATAGAAGCTATTAAATATTTAAAAGAGCATCCTGAGATTAAACATGGAGTTATTAAAGTTGGATTTACTCCTGATGAAGAGATTGGAAGAGGGGCAGATCTATTTGATGTTCAAAAATTCGATTGTAAATTTGCTTATACAGTAGATGGTGGAGAGCTTGGAGAGCTAGAATATGAAAACTTCAACGCTGCTTCTGCAACAGTAAAAATTCAAGGTAGAGATATTCACCCAGGATCTGCTAAAAATAGCATGATCAACTCTATTATGATTGCAATGGAACTGAATGCTATGTTACCATGTGATCAAAGACCTGAACATACTGAAAACTATGAAGGATTCTTCCTACTTGATGAGTTAACAGGAACAGTTGAAAATACTAAGATGGAATATATCATTAGAGATCACTCAATGAGAAAATTCAATGAAAAGAAAATTGTCATTAAAGATGCAGTTCAATATCTAGCTAAAAAATATAAAGATGCTAAGATAGAGATTGAAGTAAAAGATAGCTACTACAATATGAGAGAAAAGATAGAGCCTGTTATGTATATAATAGATCTAGCTAAAAAATCAATGGAAGAGTTAGAAATAGTACCAAACATCAGACCTATTAGAGGTGGAACAGATGGAGCTAGACTTTCTTACAGAGGACTTCCATGTCCAAACCTATTTACTGGTGGACACAACTTCCATGGAAGATTTGAATATATTTGTATTCAATCAATGGAAAAAGCTAGAGATCTTATTGTAAAAATAGCTGAAAACGTAGGAAAGAAAAATTATTAATTAAAATAAAACGGCTGGAATTATTTCTAGTCGTTTTTATTTTTTGTTAGTCAACAAAAAAAGTATAGAAACTAAAAAAATCAATGTTAAAAAACGGAAAAAATCATGTTAAAATAGGGCTAAAATAATTG
>UQQO01000182.1 GCA_900543175.1 uncultured Fusobacterium sp. | reverse complement strand
CCAGAAGGAGCAGTAGAATTTCTTCAGTTCCGTGGAAATACTGGGAACACAGTCCTCTTCTTTTGGCTGGTCAAAACGTCGGCGGATTTTTTCCATATATTGTTTCATAATTATTAATTTCTTTAGCTTTAAGAGAAGTAGATTCTCCAGTTATTGAATTATAGTTATTAAGAAGGTCTGTTGTTATCTCTATATCTTTTGCAGATATAGTTCCTTTATTTTTTATGTTTTTGCTAATAAGAACTAATTTATCTCCTCCAACTAAATTGTTAAAGTTTTCCACATCACCATAAATATTAAAAGCTGTTAAAGTAAGAAAATCTCCAGTATTAATTACTTTTCCTTTTATAGAAGTATTTTTTCCATAAATATATCCTTTATTATCAATACTTCCTGTAATTGATAATTCATTTTCAGTCTTTATATTTTTGTTATTTTCTATATTTCCAGTAATATTGATTTTATCTTTACCTTGAACGTTACCTGTATTTGTTAGGTTTGAAGTAATAATTAATTCTTTTTCTCCAGTAATAGATCCTGTATTTTTAGTATCCTTTCCTTTAAGAATGACATTATCTCCAAGAATATTACCTTTATTTTCTATGGTATTTGAATTAAGATTTAAACTACTTCCAGCTATTACAGCTTTAGTATCATTAGTTATTTTATTATTAGTAACAGTAAGATCATTTTCTCCATAGATAGTACCCTTATTTTCTAATTCATTTGTAACCAAATGAACATTATTTCCAATAATATCTTTTTTATTTTCTAATTTTTGTCCTTTTAAATTAATTTTTTCATTTGCAGAAACATTTCCAGTATTAATAATATCTTTATTAGCAACTAAATTTATTTCTTTTTCAGAAATAGCTTTTTCTTTAATAGAAATATTTTGTCCAGTTAGATCTATATTTTTTTTAGCTTGAATATCTTTTAATACTAAATCTCCATCTGCATTAATTGTTAAATCTCCTGTATCAGCTAGAAGTGTGGCTTCACTATTTACTCCAACACCTTTTTCACTACTATGAATATATATTCTACCTGCATAAAGAGATCCTAAAGCTTTTCCATCTAAAGCAATTTTTGGTTTTTCCTCACCATTATCTGATTTTGCTGTTACTTTTTCTGTAGTATAATCATACTCATTTCTTCCTAGAATAACATTTACTTCTTCGCCACCATAAATTGCTCCTTCAAGTTCGGCTGTTCTCGATATAAGGTCCACTTTTCTAATATTTCTAGTATCTAATCCTAGATTACCTATAACTATAGTTCCATCTTCAATATCAAAACCTTTTAACTCTTTAAATTTATCTAAAACAACTTTTCCAGTAGTAAGGATAGCTTGTGGAGTATTTATAAATCCTGCTCCATTTATAAAAATACCATTAGGGTTAGATAAAATAAAATTGGCTTGTTTCCCTGCTATCTCTGTAAATCCTTCTAATTTAGATCTATTTGTTCCTGTAACTTCAGCTAGAATTTTATCTGCTTCTTTTTTATTAACTAGATTAGGATTTCCATAAATAAGTCCTCCTAATTGAGTATTTTCAAATTTCTTATTACTATTATTTAAAATAACTCCATCTTTTCCTACATTGTACTCTTTAAAAAAGTTATGTGATGTACCTTTTTCATTAGGTGCATTGATATTAACCATTTGTTTTCCATTTGCTGTTTTATCTAAATGTAGTTGTTGATTTTTATTTTGGTCCACAACAATAGAAGCAGCTATTATTGGTTGAGTAAATATACTAAAGAAAATATAAATATAAATAAAAAACTTTCTTAAAAACTTATTTTTCATAAATTATCCCCCCTAAACTAAAATAGGTATGATAAAGTAATATATATCTCTTGCTTGTTTTTATCTATATATCTTGGAGCTGTAAGAGGTTTAGAATAAGTTATACTAGCTGTAAAATATTTAAAGTAAACCCTAACTCCAATAGAAGCTCCACTAAGTTCAGTACCATATTTTTCATAATATTCATCTTTTGTAACATCTTTAACTCTTCCTATATCATAGGCTATAAAAGGTTCTAAAAAGTTATAATTGTATGCTAATTCATTTCTAATATAGATTCCTTTATCTCCCATAATAGAATTTTCTTTGAATCCTCTTACAGTAGTATCATCACCTATACTCATTTTTTCAGAGGAATAAAGAATATCATCTGAATATTGTCCACTAAAACTAAATCTATATGAAAAATTTTGGTTATTTATTTTAAAAGGTTTATACCAATTAATATCCATAGTATATTTTTGAAATTGAGCTTTAGGACTTGTTGAGTCTTTATATTCCCAATCATCTCTTTCTGCTCCAAATCTTTTTAAACCTTCATAATATGCAATTTCTCCAAAAAACATTCCATTAAAAAGTCTTCTTTGATGTCCTATATCTAACTTTAAAACAGAAAGCTTTCTTGAACTTAATATAAGCTTTTCATCATCAATATAGTTTTTTGTTTCTTTATTAGTTAAAGTTAAACCTAGTGTTGTTTTCCCTACCTCATTTCTATGTATAATTCTTCTTAAAGAATAGTTCATATTTTTTGAAATACCTGTTGATTTATAACTTTGTCCTAATCCTGTTATAGTATTTTTATATTCTGATTGATCTTTAATGATAGAAAACTCCCAATATTTAAAAGGTATTCTATAATAGAAAGAGAAGTTTTCATTATCATTATACTTTTTATTCCGTCCTAATTTTCTTTGATAACTTCCTGTAAAAGAGTCATTTATCCCTAAAAAATCTTCTATTGTAAGAGCTAACTTTATTCTTTCTTCTCCAGTGCTTTTTTGCCCTAAGTTATTGTAATTTACAGCAGCAGAAATTTTTTTACTTGTTTCATTTTTAATATCAATAATACTTCCTCCAAGATTTTCTCCAGCAAGTATATCTAACTTTGCATTATTAGCTGAAATAGAATTAAGATTATCTATTCCTTGGTCTAAATCTTTTATATTTAAAACTTCTTTTTCTTTTGTTGGAAAAGAAGCAAAAATTTTGGAATTATTACTTTCTCCATTCATTACTATATTTTCAATATATCCTTCAATTACAATACATTGAATCTTTCCTGCTTTAAAGTTAGAGTTTTCTATATCAATTTTTACTCTAGTAGTTATATATCCTTTTTCTAAGTATAGATTTTCAAGCTCTTTTACAAAATTTATAACATTTTTTCCCCCTCTTTTACCTACATATTTTTTCTTTAAATTCTCTATTTTATTTTTTGATAATATTGTATTTCCTCTAACTTCTATTATCTTTATTTCACTTCCTACTTCTGAAGTAATATTATCAAGTTCATTAGTAGGATATTTATTATTAAAACTATCTTCTTTTTCAATTTTTTTAAATTCTTCTTCCTTTCTACGTCTTTCCTCTCTATTTATTTCTTGCTGTGAAGC
>UQQO01000181.1 GCA_900543175.1 uncultured Fusobacterium sp. | reverse complement strand
TTCTAATATTCACTTCCAAATTACGTCAACTTGATGTTAGGGATAATCTATTTTTGCTTTAATTATTAGGATTATTAATTATAGTTTTAGTTAAAATAAAAAGAGCTGAATTTTTTACTCCAGCTCTTTGTTTCTCGTGTGTAATATTAATATTTTCTAAAAGGATTTTATGTTAATATTCTATCCTTTTTATATGTCATTTATGTTACAAAATTATTTTTTTGTTTTTATTGACGAAAAAAAGGACTGACACAATGTCAGTCCCTAAAATTTAAACTATTTTGAAAGGTTGTAGAATACATCTAATCCTTTGTATTGAGCAGTAGCTCCTAGTTCATCTTCTATTCTTAGTAATTGGTTATATTTAGCCATTCTATCAGTTCTAGAAGTTGATCCAGTTTTGATTTGTCCTGCATTTGTTGCAACAGCGATATCAGCTATTGTAGCATCTTCAGTTTCTCCAGATCTGTGAGAAACAACTGCAGTCATTCCTGCTCTTTTAGCCATTTCGATAGCATCTAGAGTTTCAGTTAATGATCCGATTTGGTTAAGTTTGATAAGGATTGAGTTAGCAGCTTTTAATTCAATTCCTTTTTTAAGTCTTTCAGTGTTAGTTACGAATAGGTCGTCTCCAACTAGTTGAACTTTTTCTCCTAGTCTAGCTGTTAATAGTTGCCATCCAGCCCAGTCGTCTTCTCCTAATCCATCTTCGATAGATTTGATTGGATATTTTTCTACAAGTCCTGCATACCATTCAACCATTTCTTCAGAAGTTCTAGTAACTCCTCCTTCTCTTTCGAAGTGGTATTCGAATTTTCCAGGTGCTACTTCTTTACAGAATTCACTTGATGCAGCGTCCATTGCGAAAGTTATATCTTTTCCTGGTTCATATCCAGCTTTTTTTATAGCTTCAACCATAAGGTCTAAAGCTCCTTCAGTTCCGTTTATTTTAGCAGGAGCATATCCACCTTCGTTTCCTACGTTAGTAGAATCTCCATTAGCTTTTAATAGTTTTCCTAAGTGGTGGAATACTTCACATCCCATTCTCATAGCTTCTTTGAAATCTTTTGCTCCAACTGGTTGGATCATGAATTCTTGAACGTCAACTGCAGAGTCAGCGTGTGATCCTCCGTTAAGGATGTTCATCATTGGTAGAGGTAATTCTTTAGTGTTTACTCCTCCAAGATATTTGTATAGAGGCATTCCTAATGCTTCTGCTGCTGCTTTAGCTAATGCTAAAGATACACCAAGAATTGCATTTGCTCCTAGTCTTCCTTTGTTAGGAGTTCCGTCTAATTCGATCATTTTTGTATCTACTGCAACTTGATCTAATGCGTCCATTCCTAAAATTGCTTCTCTGATTTCAGTGTTTACATTGTTTACAGCTGTAAGAACACCTTTTCCAAGGTATCTTGATTTATCTCCATCTCTTAATTCTACTGCTTCATAAGCTCCTGTTGAAGCTCCAGATGGAACTGCAGCTCTTCCTTTTGCTCCACATTCTAGTATTACGTCTACTTCTACTGTAGGGTTTCCTCTTGAGTCAAGGATTTCTCTTGCTACTACATCAGCTATTCTTGTCATTTTTAAAAAACCTCCTAGTTTTTTTGTTCTATCAAAATTATACCATAGTTTAAATTTTATTTAAAATTTTTCTTAAAAAATTATTTTACTTCTATTACTTTAACTGAGTTTGTAGTTCCTTGTTTGAATACGCTTTCTCCACAAGTTGCTACGATGATATCTCCAGTTGTAGCTAATCCTAATTCTACTGCTACTTTTTCAGCTAGAGCGAAGAATGAATCTAAGCTTTCTGCATTTCCATCAACAAATGGAACTACTCCTCTTGAAATCATTAATTGGTTAGCTGTTTTTTCGTTGTTTGTTATAGCTAGGATTGTTGCTGTTGGGAAGTATCTTCTCATGTCTCTAGCTGCTCTTCCTGATTGAGTTGCTACAACTATAACTTTTGCTCCTAAAGATTCGCTTACTTCTGCTGTTCCTTTTGCAACTGCTGAAGTGATTGTTATTTCTTCGTTAGCACATTTGTTTGTTGGTTTTACTAATGGATCCATTTTTTCAGCAATTCTAGCCATTACAGTAACTGCTTCTACTGGATATTTTCCTTTTGCTGATTCTCCAGAAAGCATTACACAATCTGTACCATCAAGTATTGCATTAGCAACGTCGTTTACTTCTGCTCTTGTAGGTCTTGGGTTTTTGATCATTGAATCTAGCATTTGAGTAGCTGTAATAACAACTTTTCCAACTGCATTACATCTGTTGATCATCATTTTTTGTGCTACTGGTACATCTTCAACTGGAACTTCTACTCCAAGGTCTCCTCTTGCTACCATGATTCCATCAGATAGAGCAAGAATTTCTTCGAAGTTGTCTACTCCTTCTTGGTTTTCTATTTTAGAGATAATTTGAACGTTTTGTCCACCGTTTTCATCTAGTACTCTTCTTACTGCTCTTACGTCATCAGCTTTTCTAATGAATGAAGCTGCTACATAATCTATTCCTTGTTCACATCCGAATTTTAAGTCGTTAATATCTTTTTCAGAAAGTGCTGGAAGATTTACAGATACGTTAGGTAGGTTAACTCCTTTGTTTTCTCCT
This sequence comes from uncultured Fusobacterium sp., assembly GCA_900543175.1. Taxonomy (GTDB): domain Bacteria; phylum Fusobacteriota; class Fusobacteriia; order Fusobacteriales; family Fusobacteriaceae; genus Fusobacterium_A. The sequence goes on along the minus strand of UQQO01000181.1, from coordinate 914 downwards.
AAATCTCCATTGTTTTCAGCTACACATCTTACTTCGTTTCCAACTACTTCAGTAACTGTGAATTCTAATAATCCATCATCTACAAGAACTGTATCTCCAGCTTTTAAGTCTGAAGTGAATCCTTCATAAGTTACTGCAACTCTTGTTGCATCTCCTATAACAGTTTTATCTGTAGTAAATGTAAAGTTTTGACCTGCAACGATTTTTACATCTTCACCATTTACAAGTTTAATAGTTCTGATTTCAGGTCCTTTTGTATCTAGTACAATAGCTGCTCTTTTTCCAGTTTCAGCCATTACTTGTCTTAAATTTTTTATTCTATTTCCGTGTTCTTCGTAATCTCCGTGAGAGAAGTTCATTCTCATCATGTTCATTCCTGCATCTAGTAATTTTCCTAGCATTTCTACTGATTCAGATTTTGGCCCTATCGTACAAACGATTTTAGTTTTTTTCAAAATTCTCACCTCAAATATTATTTAAAATTTATTTAATACCCTTATTATCCCCACTTATCTTTTCTATAAACAAATAAACTTATCTACTATGAAGTGTATAGCATATACTCTATTTTTTCAAGAAAATTAACGTGTATTTTTTGCTCTTTTTATGTGTAGTTTTTAATTTTCTATCCCTCTTTTTATAAATTTTTTTGCTCCTTTTTTTTCTACTCTTTCATATTTATTTTAAATTAATTTTTCTATGTCAATTTAAAATACATATCTTTAATTTTTCAAACTTTTTTTTTATTTTCCCTCAACATAATTATCAAACTATTGTTTTATAATTATAAACTCTCTTTAATCTATATTTAAATTTTCTATTTTTATCCTCTCTTTTAGTATAAAAAATTATCATAATATATAAAAAAAGCTGAGTAACATTTTAAAAAAAATGTTTTACTCAGCTCTCTTTTT
>UQQO01000180.1 GCA_900543175.1 uncultured Fusobacterium sp. | reverse complement strand
AGAGATAGGAGAGGGAGAAGAGAATGGAACAAGAGAAGAGCACAGTATTAAAGTTAGTATATATAGCATTGCTAGGGGTAACATTTTATATATGTAGGTATCTTTTTATTTATGAAGTAGGACTTCCTATCTACTCTTTAGGAGTGTTTGGCTTTGTTATTTTAGGACTTTATATTACAGATAATATGGAGTTTATTAGATATAAGAGTAGCAATAAAGGGTATGTGATAATTTTTCTATTAAACTTTATAGCATTTTTTATCTGGTTTATAGATGCTTGGGATTTTGGACTTATTCCTTTTTTCCTTATCTTCACAGCATCACAAGTATTTATAAGTACAATTATAAGTATAGTTACTTTTAAAATTAAAAATTTAACTACTTATGGAACTGGAGAGATGAAAAATAGAATAGTAGAGAGTCTTTCTAATTTCCCAGAGTATAAGTATATAGATGAAGCAGGGAGAAAAGGAAGTTTAACTGATTTTATAAAAGAAAAGAACATAAGAATTTTAATAATAACAAAGTTAAAACTAACAAAAGAGGAGATAAGAGAGATTTTAAATCTAAAGCTTTCAGGAGTAGAGGTAAAAAGTTACTCAGATTATATGCTTGAAAATGAAGCTAAAATTGATGTTGAGTTTATAGATGAAGAGTGGCTACTTCAAGCTTATGGATTTAAAATTCTTCACAGTCACATACAAACAAATATTAAAAGAATATTTGATATGACTATGGCATTTATCATAGGGATTTTAACTTTACCAATTATGGGAATAGCTGCAATTATTGTAAAATTAGAGAGTCCTGGACCTATTATTTATAGTCAAGATAGAGTAGGAGAGAATGGAAAAGAGTTTAAAGTTCATAAATTTAGAAGTATGAGAAATGATGCTGAAAAAGATGGAGCAAAATGGGCTCAAAAAAATGACCCAAGAGTTACTAAATTTGGAAATATAATGAGAAAAACGAGAATAGATGAACTTCCTCAACTTATAAATGTAATTAAAGGGGAGATGAGTTTTATTGGACCTAGACCTGAAAGAATGGTATTTATTAAGGAATTAGAAAAGCAGATACCATATTATAATTTGAGACACATGGTAAAACCAGGGCTTACAGGATGGGCTCAAGTAATGTATCCATATGGAGCTAGTGTTGAAGATGCAAGAAGAAAATTAGAATATGATCTATATTATATAAAACAACATAGCCTATACTTAGATTTAGTTATTATGATATTAACATTTAAAACAGTTGTATTCGGTAAAGGAAGATAATAATGGAAGTAACTATTTTTACTCCTGCATATAATAGAGGAGATACACTTTCTAGATTGTATGAAAGTTTAAAGAAACAGAGCAATAAAAATTTTCAATGGGTAGTAGTAGATGATGGATCTGTTGATAATACAAGGGATCTTATAGAAAGTTGGAAAAAAGAGAATATTTTAAATATTATATATGTTTATCAAGAAAATTCTGGAAAGATGAGGGCTATTAATAGAGGAGTAGAGTTTGCAGAGGGAGAGTTTTTCTTTATAGTAGATAGTGATGATTATATTACAGAAGATGCAGTTGAAACTATCATTTCAGAGGGGGAGAAACTTCCTAAAAATATGGGTGGAATGATATTTAGAAAGATAAATATTGCTACTGGAGAGATAACAGGAAAGCCTTATCCTCAATATAGCATAGATTCAATACCTATTGAAATTGTATATAAACTGGGAATAGATGGAGATAAAGCAGAGGTATTTAGAACAAAATATTTAAGAGAAAATCCATTTAAAGTTTATAAAGGAGAAAAATTTGTTCCTGAAGCATCTGTTTGGATAAAAATAGGTGAAAAATATAAGATGAGATATATAGATAAAGGAATATATTATTTTGAATATCTTGAAGATGGTTACACAAATAACTTTTTAAAGTTAATAAAAAATAATCCTAGAGGTTTTGAAAGTTATCATAGTGAGATGTTAAAATATAATATACCTTTAAAAAATAAGATAAAATTTTTTATAAGATTGCTTCAAAGTAAATATTTTAAATTGGTGGTGGGGAAAAGATGAAAATACTCCATATTATAACTTCATTAGAATTAGGGGGAGCAGAGAAACTACTAAGTGAACTTATTCCATTACAAAAAGAGTTAGGGTATGATGTAGAATTAATGATATTAAGTGATATTAACTCTGTATTTGAAAAAGATTTAATAAAAAGAGGAATAAGAGTAAGTGTCTCTAAATATAATTCTAAGGTGTCTCCTTTAAATATTTTTGCAATAGCTGAGAAGATAAAAAAAGAAAACTATGATATAGTTCATGTTCATCTTGTACATGCTCAATATTGGACAAGATTTGCTAAAATGTTGGATTTTAATAGAAAGAGAAAATATATTACAACTGAACATAGTACATCAAATAGAAGAAGAAATAGCATAGTTTTTAAATTGATAGACAGATTTATTTTTAGAGGATTTGATAAGATTGTAAGTATATCTGAAGCTACTGAAAAAAGTTTGAAAGAGTGGATAGGTGGAGATGAAAAAAACTATTGTGTAATAGCAAATGGAGTAGATTTAAGCCATTTTGAAAATGTCTATCCTATTTCAAGAGATGAGATAGGAGTTGAAAATAGTGATACTGTTCTTATGATGGTATCAAGATTTCAAGCTGCTAAAAATCAAAAAGGAGTTGTATCAGCTTTAAAATCTCTTTCTGAAGAGTACAAAGTAGTATTTGTAGGAGATGGAGTTTTAGAAAGAGATGTTCAAGAGTTTGCTAGAGAAGTGGGAGTAGAGGATAGAGTTAGATTTTTAGGGCTTAGAAAAGATATTCCTCAACTTTTAAAAGCAGCTGATATTATAATTCAATACTCTTTTTTTGAAGGATTTGGAATTACTGCTGTTGAGGGAATGGCATCACATAAACCTGTAATAGCAAGTGATGTTCCAGGACTTGCTGAAGTAGTTAGAGGAGCAGGTTTTTTATGTTCAAATGATAACCCTAAGGAGTTAGCAAAGCTTATTCTAAAATTAAAAAATGAGAAGATTTATAGAGAAGTAGCAGATAAATGTTTAGAGAGAAGTAAAAAGTTTACTATAGAGAATAGTGCAAAGGAGTATTTAGAGCTATATAAAAAAACGTTAGAGAGGGAATGATAAATGAATCTATATTTCATAATATTAATAATTCTTGGGGTGGGAAGTTTAATAGATATTTTTAGTGAAAATAGAGAATTTAAAAGAAATATCTATATTTTTTTATTAGGTATTTTAGTTATTTTTTTCGGGACAAGAGCTTATATAGGTTATGATTGGTATAATTATAAGCCTAATTTTGAACAAAGTAAAAATATATTAGAGCTTATAAAAGTTGGATTTGTAGATGGAGGATTTGAAAAAGGATATCAGTTTTATTGTGGAGTGGTTAAATTATTTACTTCTAATTATACAAATTTTAGTTTTATAAATACAATTATAGATTTTGCTTTAATATATTTTATTTTTAAGAGATATTCAAATTATCCAATTTTATCATTATTTATATTTCACTTCTAGCTTTCCAATGTCCTCT
>UQQO01000179.1 GCA_900543175.1 uncultured Fusobacterium sp. | reverse complement strand
GAATATTTAAGTAAAGGTATTCAAATAAAAAGTTGTAATAAAGAAGAAATATGAAGAAAAATATATTCTTTCTTAAGGAAAGGATAAAATATTATATAAAGAAAATTTATAGAATAATAATGGGAGGAAACTAATCGTCATCTTGACGATTAGTTTTATTTTGTCAAAATAAATGTAAAAAAATTTTGTAAGAAGTGGGAATATGAATAGGGTTAATCTTCTATAAATTTTCAAAAACGTAATTTTTTATGACGATTTCAACAATTCTTTATTGTAAAAAAAATTTAAAAATGGTAAAATTTGATTCTATTGTATTTTGATTATATTGTATATAGAGAGGGATTAGAATGAAAAAAAAAGCTAAAGGTAAAATTATGTTTTTATTAGCTATTACTTTACTTGCAACAAGTTGTGGAAATGTGAATACTAAAGAGGGAACAAAGGAAGTAGAAATAGCTAAACTTTCAATAGATAAAAAATATCAACAAAATGATTTAATTCTTTTTACTAATGAAGTTTTAGGTGGATGGTCAATGGAAGGAGGACAAGAGTTAGATGAAAGAGGGTTTTTACCTGTAGATAAAAATATGACATATAACTCTTTACCTTCATTACACATAAAGACTTCAATAAATGAAAATCAATGGTTATGTTCAATAGTACCAAAAGGTTGGAATGCTATGAATTTAGAACCATATGTTGCCAATGGAACATTAGAGTTTAATATAAAAGGGGCAAAAGGGGGAGAAGTATTTGAACTCTCTTTTGGTGGAAAGAGAACAGATGGAAAAGGAGATATTGATATAGTCTCTTTTAGAACAGACACGCAGTTTGAAATAACTAAAGAATGGCAACATATTTCTATTCCATTAAAGGATGTGATGAATTTATCAGGAGAAGCAGATTTAAGATCTTTTAGACAGCTTATTTTTAAGGAAGTTGATAATGGGGCAACAGAAAAACCTGTTGAAGTATGGATAAATGATGTAAGAATAATAACTTCAGATGATGAAACTTCACAAAATCCTGTGAAAGTAAATCAAGTAGGATATCATTTAAATGCAGATAAATATGCTTTAATAAGTGGATTTGCACATAAATTCACAACTTCAGTAGGAATAATTTTTAGAGTAAAAGATACTAAAGATAAAGTGATTTATACAGGAAAATTGTCGCTGATTTGTGATGATGATTCAGTTGTATCAGGAGATAGAATACTAAAAGCTGACTTCAGTGATATTAAAGTTCCAGGAACGTATTTTTTAGAGGTTGAAGGTGTAGGAAAATCTCAGAAATTTACAATAGGAGATAACATATATAAACCTTTATTAGAAGATATAACTAAATATTATTATCTTCAAAGAGGAAATGAAATAATTGAAGAAAAATATGTTGGAAAACTATTTGCAAGAGGAGAAGGACTACCACAAGATAGAAGTGTTCCTCTAAATTCTCAAAGAGAGAGCTCAAAAAGATATGATGTTTCTGGTGGATGGTATGATGCTGGAGATTATGGAAAATACACAAATGCTGGAGCTACTGCGGTAACAGAACTTTTATGGGCATATGAAATGTTTCCAAATCAATTTAGAGATAAAAAAGATTTTATACCAGAAAGTGGAAATGGAGTTTCAGATTTATTAGATGAAATTAGATGGGAATTAGATTTCTTATTAAAAATGCAAGATAAAGATACAGGAGGAGTATATTCTCATGTATGGGCACAAAACTATGATGGTGCACCAGATATAGCTTTAACAATGGATAGATATATCCAGGATAAAAATGGAACAATGACTAATGTAAAACCAACAACTCATACAGCAGATGTTGTTGCTGCTTTAGCTCATGGTTATACAGTATTTAAAAATATAGATAAAGAATATGCTGAAAAATTACTTAAAGCAGCAAAATTTGGATACCAATACTTAGAAAAAAATTCAAATTTAATAATCTCTATGCCGAATGAACCATATTATGATGGAAATGATACTGATAATAGATTATGGGCAGCAGCAGAATTATATAGAGCCACTGGAGAAAAAAAATACGACGAATATTTCTTAAATAACTATAGAAATTTTGAAGAAAGCTTTGAAGCTGAAAAAACTGGACATGGATGGGGAAATATGGAAAAAGTTGCTTTTTATGCATACTTAAGCTCTAAAAATCCTGCTTCTGAAGTAAAAGAATGGTTTAAAGAGAAGTTTACATCATGGTCAGATGATGTATTTGAAAAAACTGTAAATAACCCATGGAAAACTGTGTTAGGAGAAAATGACTATGTATGGGGAAGTAACTCAGTTATAGGAACTACATTGATGGATCTATATGTAGGAAATAAGGTTCTCGGAAAGGATAATGATAGAACTATAGCTATGATGAGAACTAATATGAACTATTTCTTAGGAGTAAATCCATTAGCATTTAGTTATGTTTCAGGATATGGAGAAAATTGTTTAAGTCATACATTTAGCAACATATATAATTATGATGGGATATTAGAGATTCCAAAGGGATATTTTGCAGGAGGACCAAACCAATTTCAAGGTGCGGAACTATCTAAATTCAATGCTAGAGATTATGTTGACTCAGGATATGACTGGACAACAAATGAGCACACAATTTATTGGAATTCAGTATTAATATTTTCTACAGCAGCTTTAAATGAAAATCTTCAAGAAGTTAGTATTATGAGCTTTGAAGTGAAATAAAAAATAAAAAGAGAGCAAGTTACTAAAAGTTATAGAGTATCCTTGCTCTTTTAATTTACTAATTTTTTAGATAAAATAATTTAATCGCTATTAACCAAATTAAAAAAATCAGAAATAGGAATTAATGTTGCTCCAAGTATACTTGAACGCTCATTTAAATTAGAACATAAAATATTAAGAGGATAATTTTTAAAGAAAATATTTTTTTGAATATTTTTTAAAATATCTTGTTGATATTTTTCAATATATTTTGCTAAATTTCCACTAATTATAAAAGGCTGTTATAGATTAACGATTTTAGGTCACTATTCTATAACAGCCTTTCTTTCTCACTATAAAATATATTCAGAAAAAGCTCTAATTATATTGTGCACATCAACTTTCTTAGGAAAACTCATCTTCATAACCCCAACCTTTGTCCAAAGTTGAAACTCAGTTGTAAAATCGATTATCCCTGCATTTTCAGAAGAGAACATATCTATTGATCTCAAAGGTATTGAATATGCCTCAATTTTCTTCCCAATCAATCCTTGTTTATTAAAGTAGATAATTCTCTTATTTGTAATTGCTCCAATATCTCTCAAAGATTTAAAAGATGCAATCACCCTTTCACCATTTACAAGCATCTTCTCAATTTCAGGTGGTGTAGCTTTTAACTCCTCTACAAAGACCATATTTAATAGTTCTGCTGGTAATGACATAATACTCCTCCCCTTTTGTTGTTTTTTGTTATTTAATACTGAACTTTGTTTTTCTAGCATATCCCTATTGTTACAGCAAAGTACCTTTGCACTTACGTTTATTAGTCAATTTTAGTTATCTCAATTTCTTTTTAACATCAAGTTGTCTCCATGTCAGTGAATAAAGAATCCCTATGGCTCATT
>UQQO01000178.1 GCA_900543175.1 uncultured Fusobacterium sp. | reverse complement strand
TAAAGAATTGTTGTTAATTTAAAAATTAGATTTTTATTAAAACTATCTTAACCTAATTGATAGAGATTATTTTTTATGCTATAATCTGTTAAGAGGTGAGTAATGAAAGTAAATATAAATAATATAATTATCTCTTTAGAAAAAAATCAAGATAAAGAGTTGATAAAAGAGATAGGTAAAAGAGGTATAAAAAAAGAGAATATAGAGAGAATCATTTGGAATAAACGTTCTATTGATAGTAGAAAGAAAAATGATATTAAGTTTATATATTCAATAGAGGTTGTTTTAAAAAATGATATTGATCTATCTAAGTTAAAAGATGTAACTTTAGTAAAAGAAAAAGAGACACCAAAACGTGAACCACTTTTTAATAAAAAAGAGGTAGCTATTATAGGAGCAGGACCAGCAGGACTTTTTGCAGCTCTTAGATTGGTAGAATATGGATATATTCCATTGGTATTTGAGAGGGGAGAAGAGGTAGATAAGAGGGATATTACAACAAATAACTTTATAAATTCTTCTGATATCTCGGATTTAAAAGCTCTTAATCCAGAATCAAATGTACAATTTGGTGAGGGGGGAGCAGGAACATACTCTGATGGTAAACTAAATACTAGAATAAAAAGTGAGTATATAGATAAGGTATTTAGAGAGTTGGTAGCTTGTGGAGCTCAAGAAAATATTATGTGGGATTATAAACCACATATAGGAACTGATGTATTAAAGGTTGTAGTTAAAAATCTAAGAGAAAAAATAAAAAGTATGGGTGGAAAATTCTATTTTAATAGCAAAATGGAAAATCTACATATAAAAGATGGAAAAGTTATAGGAATTGATATAGTTAGAGGTTTAAAAGAGAGAGAATATTATTCAGTAGACTCTTTAATTTTAGCCATAGGGCACTCTTCAAGAGATACTTATAGAATGTTACAGGTAAAAGGTGTACATATGGAAAATAAACCTTTCGCTGTTGGTGTTAGAATTGAGCATCTTAGAGAGGATATTGATAAGATGCAGTATGGTAAATTTGCTGGAAATCCTCTGTTAGGAGCTGCTACATATAGTGTAACATATAATAATAGAAAAGAGGATAGAGGGGTATTTTCTTTCTGTATGTGTCCAGGGGGTGTAGTTGTAAATGCTGCATCTGAAACTGGTGGGACATTGGTAAATGGTATGAGTTATTCTCAAAGAGATGGTAGATTTTCAAACTCTGCTATTGTTGTAGGGATAAAGGAAAATGAATTTGGTGAGGAACTATTCTCTGGTATGAAATTCCAAGAAAAGCTTGAAAGAAAAACTTTTGAGATTGGAAATAATTATGGAGCAGTATATCAAAATGTAATGGACTTTATGAGTAATAGAGAGACAAAATCAGATATAGAAAGTAGTTATGAGATGAAGATGAACTCATATGATATAAATAATCTTTTCCCTCAATTTATAACTAACAATATGAAAGCTGCTTTTGAAAATTGGGGTAAAAATAGTTACTTTATCTCAAATAGAGTTAATCTAATTGCTCCAGAAACTAGAACCTCTGCTCCTGTTAAGATAGTTAGAGATATAAAAGGAGAGTCTATAAATGTTAGAGGGCTTTTTCCAATAGGAGAAGGGGCAGGATATGCTGGTGGAATAATGAGTGCAGCAGTAGATGGAATTAAGGTAGTAGATCTAAGCTTTACTAAAACTTGTCTATAATTATAAGGATTTGAAAAATAAATTTTTGTAGATAGATTATATAGTTTTAGTAATTATATTTACAAAATTTATTTCAAGTTCTTTTAAATTTTATATACTTTAGGAGGTATTACTATGAATGAATATGATTTAAATGAACAAAGAGATGAATATGGAAATTTTGTAGATCGTGCAGAAGTAACAAATGGTTTTTTAAGAAAGGTATTTCTTAATATGATAGTTGGAATATTGATTACAGCAGCAGTTCCAGCTTATGTATTTTTCTTTAATCAAGCCTTACTTTACACTATTGTACCTTACTTTAAGATAATAACTTTTGCTGAATTAGGACTTGTATTTTTCTTAAGTTTAGGTATAAATAAGATGTCATCTGGAACAGCTAGACTTATGTTTTTTATCTATTCACTAATGAATGGTATTTTATTTAGTAGTCTTGCTTTTGTATTTGATCCTATAAGTATACTATATACTTTAGGTGTTGCTCTTGTAATGTTTGTTGTAATAGCTGTATATGGATACACTACTTCAGAAGATTTAAGCCACTATGGAAAATATCTAATGACTGGACTTATCTCTATTATTATAATGTCATTAATTAACTTCTTTATAAAAGCACCAATGCTTTATTGGGCTGGAACTATATTAGGTATAGTTATATTCTCAGCTCTTATAGCTTATGATGTAAATAGAATTAAACGTCTAGCTTATAATATTGCTGATGGAGATAGAGAAGTAATTGAAAAAATAGGAATTATTGGAGCTTTAAATCTTTACCTTGATTTTATCAATCTATTCCTATATCTATTAAGAATCTTTGGAAAGAAAAGAAGATAATTAGGAGGAGAGATGAAAAAAGGAATTTTAACTGTTCTTGCTTTAGTAGCTATCTCTATACCAACATTAGCTAATAGAGATAATCTACAAAATAATCTAGCTGAAATTAATAGTAAGATTATTACATATAGGGGAACAGAGCAATTTAGAGAGAGTATAATATTTAAAAAATTAAATAGAAGAGGTTATAGTGGTAGTAGCCAATATATAGAGGGTATTGGAGAACTGAAATCTAACTATGATAGAGATAATTATAATACAGATTACTCTAGTAAAACAAAGGGATTTTTAACTGGAACTAATAGCACATTTCTATCAAATCCCAATATGATAACTGGTATGAGCCTTGGATATATAAAATCTAAAGTTGATTATAAAGATAGCAATGACAGTGATCAAAAGGTTAGAACATATGGACTTAATGCCTATCTAGCTTATAACTACAATGATTTTCTATTTATAGGAAAAGCTGGTTATGATGAGGGGAAAAATATATTAAGTAGTAACAATATATCTAATATAATATATAGAAGTAAAAACTATTCATTGGGAGCAGAGGCAGGGTATTTTTTTGATATCAATGAGAAGAATATTCTATATCCACATATTGGAGTTAATTGGAATCAATATACTACTAAGGGGCATGGAGATATTTTAGATAATAATGATAGAGTTGGAAGTGGTAACTTAGGTGTAAGTTATTATAGTGAAATATCTGATAAGTGGCTTTTAAATGGTAGTGTTGAATGGAATTATGATTTCAGTGATAGAGCAGATCTTAGAACTAGAGATGGAAAAATTAAAATTCTTGAAACTGGTAGAGATACTGGAGTATTAAGTGCTGGAATTGGTTATTACTTACAAGAGGATTTCTTAGTAAATCTTAGATATTTAGCTTTTGTAAATAAAAACTATTACTATGATATGGTAATGTTAGGTTTTACACATAATTTCTAAAAAATAAAACTGTTGAATTTGATAGTTTAAAAATTATCATTTTCAGCAGTTTTTTATTTTCTAATTTTTTAGTTGTATTATAATTTTAATTTTATTGAATAATAAAATATAGTCT
>UQQO01000177.1 GCA_900543175.1 uncultured Fusobacterium sp. | reverse complement strand
GGAAAATAGATAGATGCTTTCTGTTAATTTTTTAAGAATGTTATCATCATTTAATTCAATTAAGGGAATAGATCCAAAGAGAATAATAAAGTTAGGAATATTAGGTATAAGATTAGCTCAAAAATACTCATCAAGAATAGATATGTTAGATGTGGAGAACTGTTTTTACCTTTCAGATTTTAATACATCAGATGTTCAAAAGGAAGATGAACATCTTTTACGTCTGTTACCAAAACATCATCCTATACTATCTCAAGTGGAATATTATGACAATGATTCATTTTCATATTCTGATATTAATCATCTTTTTAAAGCTTGTATGAGAAATGGGCAGGAGATTACAATAAAAGTTATTAGTGAAAAGGCTAGAAATTTATTTTTGAAAAATCTTGCTAGTATGAAACAAGATGCTAAACTATGTTCATATTTTATGAAAAATCTAGAAAAAAAATTTAAGATAATGGATATGGTAGAAAGTTTAAGGGTAGAATCTGAAATTAAATTTAATCTAAATAATGAGATAAAATGTACTGAACTTATGAAGGATTTTAAAAATGAGTATAAAGATTTTAAAGCATTTGAGAGATTAAAATTTTCACATATATATGCTTATCTTTCTTCAGAAAATATACTTGTAAGTGAGTATATCTATGGAACTCATTTCTGCCAGTTAGAGGAGGAGAGAAGGCTTAACTATAAAGATATATTTGATACAATAAAAATTCAACTTTTCTTTATATTTAAAATAGGAATGTACCATGGAAACTTACATATGGGAAATATTATGTTAAGTGAAAAAGGGGAGATATATTTCTTAGATTGCAATAATATTATAAATCTAAGTGATGATATGAGAGAGGGAATTTTTAAGATATTGAAGTCTATTTTAAGATATGATTACAATGAAATTCCTAATTTTATACAGGAGTTATCTATTAAGAGAATAGATAGTGCCTCTCTTAATAGTGTAAGTGTTGAAGTTGAAAAGATTTTTAGAGATTTTAAAGGTGCTACTCTTGAAAAAAATGGTAAGATTATAACAAATCTTCTTTTATCTTTAAAAGCAGGTTTAAATAATGGAATGGAGTTTAGAGAGGAATTGTACTCACTTTTAAGATCTTTAATGTATTTAGAGATAATGGCAGAAAAAATAGCTCCAAAAAGAAACTTCACTGAGGATATGTCAAAGATTTTTACTGAAATTTTACTTTATAAATGAATAGTAATTGACTAAATTTCGAAACTGTATTAAAATAGTAAATAGAGAAAAAAATTGGGAGGATGATAAATGAAAAAAATATTTTTGTTACTAGCTTTAGTTTTCACTCTTGTGTCTTGTGGAGATAGCAAAAAAGATGAGAATGTTCTTTATCTTTATGGTTGGGCAGATTATATTCCACCGGAAATATATCAAAATTTTGAAAAAGAAACTGGAATCAAAGTTGTTGAAGATATCTACTCATCTAATGAAGAGATGTTTACTAAGTTAAAAGCAGGAGGAACAGGTTATGATATAGTTGTTCCATCAGCTGACTATGTAGAGATAATGATGAAAGAAAAAATGATAGATAAACTTGATAAGAGCAAATTATCTACATTAAAAAATATAAACCCATTAGTATTAGAAAAATTACAATATTTTGATCCTAACAATGATTATGAAGTTCCTTATGTAATGGGAGCTACTGTAATTGCAGTAAATACTCAATATGTAAAAGATTATCCTAGAGATTATTCAATTTATAATAGAAGTGATTTACAAGGAAGAATGACTCTTCTTGATGATATGAGAGAAGTAATGACTTCAGCACTAGATATGTTAGGATATTCACAAAATGTTGAAGATGAAAAAGCTATTGCTCAAGCTGCTGAAATGGTAAAAGGATGGAAGAGAAATATAGCTAAATTTGATGCTGAATCTTTTGGAAAAGGATTTGCAAATGGTGATTTCTGGGTAGTTCAAGGGTACCCTGATAATATATTTAGAGAGTTAGATGAAAATGAAAGAAAAAAAGTTGATTTCATCATTCCTGAAAAAGGTGGAACAGCTTATGTGGACTCATTTGTTATTTTAAGTAATGCTCCAAATAAAGAGGCTGCATATAAATTTATTGAGTATATTCACAGACCAGAAGTTTATGCAAGACTTGCTGACATTCTTGAAACTCCATCTATCAATATTCCTGCAAAGGGACTAATGAAGGTTAAACCTTTATATGAGATTGAAGATATGAAGAATGCTCAAGTACTAAGAGATATTCACAATACTCTTGATCTTCAAAATAAATATTGGCAAGAAGTATTAATAGCAAATTAAAAAATTTTGGAGGCTATAATGAAATTTTCTATAAAAAGAGAGGATATAATCCCTATCTTAACAGAATTTACAAACATATTAAAGGAAAATCCTATAAAACCTATTATTTCAGGATTACAGATAAAAGCTGAAAAAGGAATGATTATTTTAGTAGGAACAAATCTAGATATTGATTTGGTGAGACAACTTCCTGCTGAAGTTATAGAAGAGGGAAGTGTAATTTTAAAACCTGCTCTTTTATTAGAATATATAAAGCTTTTAGAAGAAGAAGAGTTGATGTTTACTTTAAATGATGGGTATCTTACTGTACATCAAGCTGAATTTTCAATTCTTCAAGAGGAAAGTTTTCCTAGTATAGTACCAACATCTCCAGTTGTACTTTTAAATCTTCAAGGAGGAGAGCTTGTAAAAATGTTGGATAAGGCAAAATTTGCAGCTTCTCTTTCAAATGATAATATTCAAATAAACTGTGTGAGAATGATATTTAAACAGGATGAATTAAATCTTGTTTCAACTGACTCATATAGACTTTTATATTTAAAAGCTGATACTAAGTGTTTTGTTGAAAAGGAGATCTCTGTTCCGTTGGAAACAGTGAATATTCTTTGTAAATTACTAAAAGATTATGAAAAAGAGATAATAATAGGTTTTAGTGAAGAGTTTTTAATTGTAACTTGGGAAAATGCTTATTTTTCATCAAAAACTATCTCTATGCCTTTCCCTGACTTTAGAATGATACTTAATAATGCTTCTTTTGATAAAGTTATGGAATTTAATAGAGATGAGCTAAAAAGTGCATTAAAAAGAGTTATAACAGTAGCTAAAACAAGTGTAGATGCTAAATATGGAGCTATATTTACTTTTAAAGGAAAGATAGCTCTTCTAAATGCCTTTTCTGGTAGAGCTAAAATTAATCAAAAGGTAAATATGATAAAGGATGGAGAGGATTTTAAAGCTTCTCTGAATTGTAAATTTATCGTAGATTATATTGATAATATCAGTAAAAATCCTGTTATTAAAGGAACTAATGCCTCATCAATGTTTGAGATAACAGAAGAGGGAGATCAAAATTATAGATATATTTTAATGCCTTTAGCATTGAGATAAAAGTGATTTATATTGCACCTAAAATCTTAGTTAATAAGATAGAGGGTGCAATTTTTTTCAATAAAACTATAATATATCTAACTAAGCTCAGTTATCTAGCACATTGCTAGTTTTTGACAAAGTTCCTTTGTATTTAGCGATTATTAGTCAAGTTAAGTTATCTCTATTCTTTTTTAACATCAATTTGACTCCATGTCA
>UQQO01000176.1 GCA_900543175.1 uncultured Fusobacterium sp. | reverse complement strand
AAACAGGGAACATACCATAGCCTATATGATGTATGAGGCAAAGAAGATTGAGTATGATGAGATAAAAAAGAGAAAAGATAGAAACACTTTAACTCACAAATTTGGAGTTGATAAAGGGGTACTTATTGATATCACTGATCCCATTCCATTAAAAAAAGATGATAAAATTGTAGTGTATAATAATGATATTTGGGATCTTATAGATGAAAATGATATAGTGGATGTAAAGGTAAATAGATTAAAAAAACTTTTCTCCAATAATGATGATTATCTTTTCTTTAGTGGAACTATATTATCTCTTCCAAATAAGGAAGATGTTACTATTGAAAATTTAAAAAGAAATAAAGTAGCTTTAAATAAATATAAGATTTATTTAGGAGTAGCCTTTTTAATAATAGGGATTATTTTAGGAGCTAAGACATATATATCATATAAAACAGGAAATGATCTCTATGCCACAGCTGTAAAAAAGGAAACTTTAGGAAATGTTGAATTTGAAAATGAAAACTACAAAGGGGCTTTAGAAGAGTATAGGTTAAGTATTAAAAATTATTCTGAATATTTTGATTATACTGGAAAAGTTGATAATGGAAAAGTAGAATATATGGATAATTTAATTGATCAAACAGCAAGTATTATCCACGTTTTAGATGAACTATATGAGATTGAAGAGAGCTTATATGAAAAAGATTTTAGAAAGGCTCTTAAAGATATAAACTCTTTAAATATGAAACTACAAAATATGAAGTGTAAAGAGAGGGTGGAAGAGAGGGTTATAAACCTCTATTCAACAGCATTAATACTGAATATTGCCTATGAAAATAAGATTACAGCAGATAAATTGTTAGAAGATTACTATAATAATCCTGTAAAAAATGAGAAATTAAAGAAAAAAGCTGAAGATCTATATGAAAAATCAGCTCTTGTATTTTTAGAAAATTCATTTATGGATCTATATGAGGAGATAGCCTATAAAGAGGCTTTAGATATTGAAAGTGTTGTTAAATATAAAAATACAAGTGAAATAATAAGAATGGCAAATAAAGCTTTTCGTGAGTTTAAATATTATAAATCTCTAAAATTATATACAAGTGCTTTAAAAACTACAAAAAATCCCAAAACTATTGAGATGCTAAATCATAAGATTAAAATGAATAATGTTGTCTTAATGGGAGTAAAGGCAGAGCTTACTGGGGATAAGATTAAAAAAAGTGCTTTAAATGATAGTGATATGAAGAAAGCTATTGCTAAGTATAAAGAGGCTAAGAAATACTACTCTATTTTAGAAAATAATGCCTCTATATCTAAAACTAGATACCATATGATAATTGAAAGAATAAATAAAAAAATAGAGGGAAATTAAAAAGATGAGCTATTGTAATTTTTTTGCAATAGCTTTTTTATATTAAAGATAAAAAACTATTTAAAATAATCAAGATTTATTATATAATAATAAATTGTGATAAGAAAATAAATTTAAAGGGGATAAGATGATTGATTTAACAACTGGAAATCCAACTAAACAGATGCTAAAATTTGCTTTGCCTGTTTGTTTTGGAAATATTTTTCAACTTTTTTATAGTTTGGCAGATACAAGAATTGTAGGAAGTACTTTAGGGGAAACTTCATTGGCAGCAGTAGGAGCTACAACCTCAATAAGTACCTTGTTGATAGGTTTTCTCTCTGGAATGACAAATGGTTTTGCTATTATAGTGGCACAGCAATTTGGAAGAAAGGATGAGAAAAAAATAAGGAAAACCATTGCAGGAACATTGCTATTAGGGCTTATACTCTCTATTGCTATATCACTGTTAAGCTTAACTTTTTTAGATAATATCTTGAATATATTAAATGTTTCACCAGAATTATATGGAGAATCTAGCTTGTATATTAAAGTAATTTTAGTAGGAATAACAGCAACTATGTTTTACAATGCCTTTGCAGGAGTATTAAGAGCTATTGGTGATACCTTTGCTCCCTTGATGTTTTTGATAATAGCTTGTGGATTGAATATATTTTTAGACTTATACTTTATATTAAAGCTCAATATGGGAGTAAATGGAGCTGGATTGGCTACTGTTATATCACAAACTTTTTCTGTACTACTTTGTATTATATATATGTGGAAGAGATATCCCATGTTCCGTGTTGAAAAGAGTGATTTTATTATAAAAATAGATCTACTAAAAAAACTTTGTTCCTCTGGTTTTTCAATGGGAATGATGATGTCTTTAGTTTTCTTTGGAACTTTAGCTCTTCAAACTGCAATAAATACCTTTGGAACAAATATAATTGTGGCTCATACAGCTAGTAGAAAATTAACTGAGTTCTTTATGCTGCCTTTTTCAGTTTTTGGAGTGACAATGGCAACATATTGTGGACAGAATAGAGGGGCTAGGCAACCAGAGAGAATTAAAAAAGGGATATGGCAAGCTCTGTTTATAACTTGGGTGTGGGGTGTCTTTGTAATTATTTTAAGTTATACAGTAGCACCATATCTTATATATTTAGTGACTGGAACAGAAAATAGAGAGATTATTGAAACTTCACAAAAATATTTAAGGGTAAATAGTGTGTTTTATTTTGTACCAGCAGCTATATCAATATTGAGAAATGCTATGCAGGGGATAGGGGACCATGTAACACCAATTGTTTCAAGTGGATTAGAGCTAATTGGAAAAGTGGCAGTAGTTATATTTTTAGTTCCAAGTTTGAAATATTTTGGGATAATTATATCAGAGCCTATTGTTTGGGTGGTTATGGTAATTCCTTTGATAGTGAAGATTATAAGTAATCCGATTTTTAAGATAAGAGAGAGTGGAAAAGAGATCTAAGATATAGATCTCTTTTTTAATTATTATTTAAGTTTCTTAAAAAATATATTATATTCCAATTCATTTAAGGGAATATTAGCTAATACTTTTAAAAGAATTTTTTTCATTAAAAAATTTTCTTTTCGAATAAAAATAGCATTGGATAATCTATTTATAATGTTTCCATTAATAATATTAGAAAATTTTAATATTATTATAGTTAAAGAAAAAAAGCTGATTTACTTGTAAAGGAATTGATGAAAAATGAAATACATAATTAGTTATGATATTAGTAGTTCAAAAATTAGAAAAGAGTTTAGTGATTTTTTATTAAGTGAAAATTTTATAAGAATTCAAAAATCAGTTTTTATTGGTAATATTAGAAAAAAATATCTATTAAAAAAAATTCAAGATTGGATAAAAAATATTGAAAATGAAAAAGATTCTATTTTATTGTGTCCTTTATGTGAAAATGACTTAAAAGAGTCTTATTTTATAGGGAAAACTTTTGATACTGAGGATTTAGAATTATTTGAAAAATTTTTGTTTTTTTAGGAGAAGAGAAAAATGAAGATAATAGTAACTTATGATATAATAAAAAATAAAATTAGAGGGGAAATTGCAGATATTCTCTTTTTTTATGGATTGCTAAGAGTTCAAAATTCAGTCTTTTTTGGTGATATAAAGAAGAGGAAAATTAAAAATCTAGTAAAAAGAATAAAAAGTATAGAACTAGAAGAAGAGGATTCAATATATATTTTTAAGGTGTGTGAAAAAGATTTTAAAAACATAAATTTTTTTGGAAAGAGTATAAACT
>UQQO01000175.1 GCA_900543175.1 uncultured Fusobacterium sp. | reverse complement strand
ATTTAAATTTATTTGCACAATTTTCTATATTTTCTATATTTTCTAGTAAACATTCTTTAAACTCACCAACAAAATATTTGCTTATCTTTTCCTTTTTCTTTTCTAAATCTTTTTCATTTTCTATTTCACTGATAATTTCCTTTATTCTTTCTTCAGCTATTTCATCTAAAATGGTTTCTTGTAATCTCTTATGCTTCACTAAACCATTTAAAGGAACTAAACATTCTTTTTTACACTTATCAATAAATTCTCTTTTAGGATAAGCAAAACAATGTCCATCACCTATAATATTTATTGGATGAAACCAATCTGTTTTCTTTGTTTTATTTACTTTAAATACTTCAATATTATCAACAACTTCTTGAGGAGTAAATCTTCTTAAATTCTCATCTTTAAACTCTAAATTTTCATATCCAAAAATATCCTCTGATTCTTCATCTGTTCTTTTAACTTTAATAAACCACATATTTCTAATTTTATCATATAATTTATTAAAATTTTCTTCCCAATTTTCATCAAAAAAGTTATAAAAAATAAATTTTAAAGTACTCATTCTTTGTTGACCATCTAACAAATAAAAACAATCTTCTTTTGCTCCAACTCCCTCATCTTTAAAACATAATTTTCTATAATTAAAATCATTAGGATTTCCCTTTAATAATAGAATACTACTAATTGGTAATTCTACTAAGAACGTAGCTAATAACTCTTTCTGCTGTTCTTTATCCCAAACAAAATCTCTTTGAAAGTTTGGTAATATTATTTTTCCCTCTTCCTCTTCTTTAAATAGCTCTTTCAACTCTTTTAGTTTCATCTTGTCCTCCGATATTTTTATATATTTACGAATTTTCTCTTATATAATCTAAAGCTACCTTTAATTTATCAAGCTCATCATCAGTTGTAAAATAGCTAACACTTAATCTCAATGTTCCTGCTGGAAAAGTGCCAAAAAACTCATGTGCATATGGTGAGCAATGTAACCCTGTCCTCACTGCAATATTCATATCACTTAACACCTGTCCTATCTCATCAGGTGCATACCCCTTAAACACACATGAAACAACACCAACTTGCTCTTTAGCCTCTCTATAACCTACAATCTCAATATTCTCGTAAGTTTTCAACAATGAGATAAGTTTATTAAAAATCTCTTTCTCTTTTTTATAAATATTTTCTATCCCAATATTTTTCAACCACTTCAATGAGGCGTTTAGCCCTGATATTGCTAAAATATTGTGACTACCCCCTTCATATTTTATAGGGAAAATATCTGGCATATTTTGATTTGCTGACTCCACTCCTGTTCCACCATATATAAGAGGTTTTAGATCAATATCTTTCTTCATTACAACCCCTGACACTCCTAAAGGTCCATAAAGTGTCTTATGTCCAGCAAAAACAACAGCATCAATATTTTCATTTCCAACATTTAGCTCTATCAATCCAGCTGTTTGGCACATATCAATAAAGTTAAAAGCACCATATTTTTTACTCTCTTCAACTATCTTTTCCACAGGAGCTACAATTCCAAAAACATTACTACTGTGGCTACAAATAACTACATCTGGATTCTCCTCTTTAAAATCAACCTTTATTTGCTCAAGATCATACTCTATCTTCTCCCTATTAAAAGCTAATCTCTTTATCTTTAAACTATACCTATCTTTTAAGTGAAAAAGAGTTCTAGTAACTGCATTATGCTCAAAAGGTGAAATATACACAGTTGAATTTTCTTTCCACTCTCTCCCTTGTAAAACTAAGTTTATCCCCTCAGTAGCTGTACTTGTAAATACAACCCCCTTATTTTTACAATGAAGAATCTCTAACAATAGTTTTCTTGTTTCATCAACTAAAAAACTTGCCTTTGATGCTAGTTTATGTTGCCCTCTTCCTACATTTACCCCATTTTCTCTGTAAAATTTATCCATAAAGCTATATACTTCTTCAGGTTTAGGAAATGTAGTTGCTGAGTTATCAAAATATGCTACCATCTCAATCTCCCCCTAACAAAATTTCTCTAAAATATCTATTAATATCTGTCTTATCTCTTGTTCGCTAATTGCCTCTCCCATCTCATCTATTGAACTTAATAGATCATTATATAGAAGAGTGGCTCTCTTACTACAATCAGTTCTATCAAAAGTTTTTACCTGTTCAGCTCCATTGACATCTGTAAAAGTGATTTTATATGAATTTTTCTCTTCCTTTGCTCCTATATTCACATCATTATCAAACTTTTCAACTCTCTCTTTTATCTCTACCAATTCAGCTAAAAATCTTTCAACTGTACTTTTACTCCAATCCTCTAATCTCAATGAACTTACTATTCTTCCTAATTT
This sequence comes from uncultured Fusobacterium sp., assembly GCA_900543175.1. GTDB lineage: Bacteria > Fusobacteriota > Fusobacteriia > Fusobacteriales > Fusobacteriaceae > Fusobacterium_A. Next base: position 1,301 of record UQQO01000175.1, on the reverse strand, counting down.
AGATATAAATTGTCTCTCATTATTATCTGATTTTTCTATTAGTTCTAGCACTTTATTTTCACTTTTATTGAAGATATGCTCTTTAGTTTCACTTTTCAATCCCTCTTCCCAATCTTTAACTATTGATATTAAAGAGATATCGTTATTCCCCTTAAATATTCTCTTTATATCTACAACTAATCTCTCTTTTAAATCTTCAATTAGATTTTCAAAGTATTCTTTTGTTTCTCTTATCTCTTTTAAAAGTTCACTATCTAAAGCACTACAATTAAAGATTTTAGGCAGTTTTTCAAAAAGAAACTCTCTAGGATTATCAAGTTCATTTCTAAGTTCATTTAAAAAGTTTAACTTTTTCTTTTCCAACTCTCTATATTCACCATTTCCAATATATTGAGATTTTAGCTCCTTAGAGTATTTAGAAAGTGATAGATACCATTGTTTCATACTTGTAACTTGATTTTTTAAGTTGTTCAATCTATTTTTATCTCCGAAACTATACTCTTCAAATATCCCATATATCCCCTCTAAGTATAGGTTTTTCTCTTCACTCCAATTCTCTATATATACAGAGTATTTTTCAGGATTTTTATTGATATTGCTCAATAGTTCAGCATCTATCTTCTCCTCTCCCTCTTCTCCTTTTATAATTAGAGATTTTCTGTATTTATGAATTAAAACTGCTAAATATACAGGGATAACCCCTCTTTTTAACCCTATTGAATGTTCTGGAAGTGTAATTTCATCATATAGCTCCTTAAAAGATCTCCACTTAGAAAGAATTTTATGAGCAAAGAAATTATCAATAGTGTCTAAAAGATTTTTTAATTTTTTATCCTCTATTTCTAAGTTGATCTCAAGTTGCTTGTATGGAGTTTCTCTTAAAATTCCACTATTTAAAAGTAGTGTTCTCATTATAGTTACATCTTGTCCAGTTCCTTTAAGTCCTAAATTTTCTTCTAACTCACTTTCTAAAAGTTTAGCTACAACCTTATTTCTACTATTTAAAGTTGTAGTTGAAAGCATATTTTTATTTATTGTTTCGTTGTTTATTATTGGAGTATTGAAAAATATCTCTTCACAAATATTGGATAAAAGATTTGAAAGATGAGCCTTTCTATATATTTTTTTCTTCTCTCCATAGTGATAATAACTTGCCTCATCTCTCTCTGGACGTGCAAAAGAGTCTATATATGAGAATATAACCTCTTGTAGATCATTTAAAATCAGTTCATACTCCTCTTTTAAAACTATATCCTCTTCTACCTCTTTCAATAGCTCCTCAATACTTTTATATTTATAAA
>UQQO01000174.1 GCA_900543175.1 uncultured Fusobacterium sp. | reverse complement strand
AAGTGATATTATACAATTAACAGGAGAGGAGGAGTCGAAATGTTAAATATCCAAAGATACAATACCATATTAGAACTTATAAAAAATAAAAAAAACATAAAGCTAAATGAGTTAATAGAAGAGTTAAAAGTATCTGAAGCAACAGTTAGAAGAGATCTGAACTTTTTAGAGGAAAAGGGAAAAATAAAAAGAGTACATGGTGGAGCAGTATTAGTTGAGAATAAGGAAGAGGATATTGTTTATAAAAAGATGGTGTACTCTGATGAAAAAGATATCATAGGAAAAAAAGCTGCTGCATTGGTAAAAAATGGAGATATTATCTATTTAGATGCTGGAAGTACAACAGAGAGTGTAATAAAATATCTGAAAGAAAAAGAGGATATAAAAGTAGTAACAAATGGATTTACACATATAGAGGAACTAACTAAAGCAGGAGTAGAAGCCTATATAATAGGTGGAAAGGTAAAGTTGAAAACAGGTGCAACAGTTGGAGCAACAGCAGTGATCTCTTTAAAAAACTATAATTTTGATATAGCTTTTATAGGTGCTAATGGTATAACAGCTGATGGATATTCAACACCAGATCCTGAAGAGGTAATAGTAAAAAGTGAAGCAATAAAAAGAAGTAAAAAAGTGTATTTTCTTTGTGATAGTTCAAAGTTTAAAGAAAATAGCTTTATGAATTTTGCATCTTTAGAAGATGGAACTTTAATAACAGATGGAAATATTCCAAGAGAGTTAGAAAAAATTATGGAAGGAAAGGAGGAGAGAAAATGATCTATACAGTAACTTTAAATCCTGCAATTGATTACTACGTTGTAATGAAAGAGTTTGTTGAAGGAAATTTGAATACAGCAGAAGAGGGATACACTTTAGCAGGAGGAAAGGGAATAAATGTTTCTAAAGTTTTAAAAAACTTTGGAAAAGAAAGTGTAGCTCTTGGATTTGTAGGTGGGTTTACAGGTAGTTTTATAAAAGATGATATGAAAGCTTGTAACATAGCTGAAAGATTTATAGAGTTAGAAGAGAATACTAGAATAAATATGAAATTAAAAACAGAGAAAACTGAAAGTGAAATAGCTGGAAAATCACCAAAAATAAGTAAAGAGAACATAGAAAAATTACTAGATGAGATAAAGAATATAAAAAAAGATGATATTTTAATATTATCAGGAAGTGTTCCCAATACAATAGATAAGGGAATCTATGGTGAAATAATAGAAAAATTACCAGAGGGAACAAAGGTAATATTAGATACAAGGGGAGAACCATTTACAAAGGCATTAGATAAGGGAGTGTTTATAACAAAACCAAATATTGATGAATTATCAGAGTTCTTTCACAAAAAATTAGAAACAACAGAAGAAATTGTAGAAGCTGGGAAAAAGTTAAGGGCTATGGGAAGCAAAAATGTAATTATTTCAATGGGTAAAGAAGGATCAATACTGATAAGTGAAAAGGGAGTATATAAGGGAAATGCTCCTAAGGGAAAATTAATAAGCTCAGTTGGTGCAGGAGATTCAATGGTAGCAGGAATCACATATGGGCTTATAGAGGGAAAAGAGTTGGAAGAAGCATACAAATTTGGAATAGCATCAGGAAGTGCCACAGCATTTTCAGAAGGGTTGACAACATTTGAAACAATGGAAAATTTATTAAAAGAGATTATAATTGAAAAAATAGGGTAGGGGGATTAGAAATGAAAAACAGTAATCTTTTTTCTGAAAATTGTATAAATTTAAATTTAAAAGGAAGCACAAAAAGTGAAATAATTGATGAATTAGTTGAAATGCTTAATGCAGCAGGAAAATTAAACGATAAAGAGGAATATAAAAAACAAATTTTAAAAAGAGAATCTCAAAGTTCAACAGGATTAGAAGAGGGAATTGCAATACCTCATGCTAAAACAGCAGCTGTAAAAATTCCTAGTATAGCTTTTGGACTTTCTAAAAATGGAGTTGATTATGAATCTTTAGATGGAGAGCCTTCTAAACTATTCTTTATGATAGCAGCTCCAGCTAATGCATCAGATACTCATATAGAGATACTTTCAAAATTAACAACAATGCTTTTAGATGATGATATTAGAGAAAGATTATTAGAAGTAAAAACTCCGCAAGAGGTAATAGAGATACTTTCATTGGAAAATGAAGATGAAGAGGAGAAAAAAGAGGAAGTTACAGTGAAAGCAGAAAATAGTGATCTTCCAGAAGTTTTAGCAGTAACAGCTTGTCCAACTGGAATTGCTCATACATATATGGCAGCAGATGCTTTAATAAAGAAAGCAAAAGAGTTAGGAGTAAATATCAAGGTAGAAACTAATGGTTCAACAGGGGTAAAAAATATGCTTACTGATGAAGAGATAAAAAATGCAAAGGGAATCATAGTTGCTGCTGATAAAAATGTTGAGATGGCAAGATTTGATGGTAAAAATGTTGAAATAGTTCCTGTAAAAGAGGGAATAAAAAATCCTGAGGGGCTTATAAAAAATGCTCTTAACCAAACAGCACCTATATACAAAGCTGATGGAAAATCTTCAGGAGCTTCAAACAAGCAAGAGAAAAATGGATTCTATAAACACCTTATGTCAGGGGTATCAAATATGCTACCATTCGTTGTTGGTGGAGGAATACTTATAGCACTTTCATTTATGTTTGGTATCACTGCATCTAACCCTAGCGATCCTAATTACAGTCCAATAGCTAAGCTTTTAAATGATATTGGTGGTGGAAATGCATTCTTCTTAATGGTACCTGTTATGGCAGGATTCATAGGAATGAGTATTGCAGATAGACCAGGATTTGCTCCTGCAATGGTTGGAGGATTAATCTCTTTAAATAATGGTGGAGGATTCTTAGGAGGACTTATTGGAGGATTCCTTGGTGGTTATACAGTTGTGTTATTGAAAAAAGTTTTTAATAAACTTCCACAAAGTTTTGAAGGATTAAAACCAGTTCTTCTATATCCATTATTTGGAATCTTTATAACTGGTGCATTGATGTATGGATTTATAGTTGATCCTATTGCTGCACTTAACAATGGAGTAACAGAGTTTCTAAAATCTTTAGGAACAGGAAACTTAGTTCTTCTTGGAATTGTTCTTGCAGCTATGATGGCAACTGATATGGGAGGTCCAATTAATAAAGCAGCGTTTACATTTGGAATTATGATGATAACTGCTGGAGATTATGCACCTCATGCTGCTGTAATGGCAGGAGGAATGGTTCCACCTTTAGGAATAGCTTTAGCAACAACTTTCTTTAAAAATAAATTTACAAAAGATGAGATAGATGCAGGAAAAACTTGCTATATCATGGGGCTTTCATTTATTACAGAGGGAGCAATTCCATTTGCAGCAGCTGACCCTGTAAGAGTTATACCAGCAAGTGCAATAGGAGCTGCAATAGCTGGAGGACTTTCAATGTTCTTTAAAGTACAATTACCAGCACCTCATGGAGGAATATTTGTGTTCCCAGTAGTTACAAATCCAATGATGTATCTACTATCAATTGTTATAGGTTCAGTAGTTACAGCACTAATCTTAGGATTTATTAAAAAACCAGTACAAGAATAATTGAAATTTAAAAATAGCTTTCTATGGTAAATTTAATCATAGAAGGCTATTTTTTTATCTATTCAACTA
>UQQO01000173.1 GCA_900543175.1 uncultured Fusobacterium sp. | reverse complement strand
AACTCGCGACATTCAGCTTGGAAGGCTGACGCTCTACCAACTGAGCTATTCCCGCGGACAAGAATTATAATATCATAAAGTATAAAACTTGTCAAACATTTTTTTTATTTTTTTATAAAAAATTTTTCTTTTAATATTTCTTTCATAACTAAAACAAATCTTTCCTTATTTTTCATATATAGAGGTATAATAATTTGTCTCCTATTAGTGGTAATTATATCTAATATAACTTGTAGATTTTTTCCAAGCTTAGCTTCTTTTAAAGTACAAGATTCAACAACATTTAGATCTAAAACTAATTTTTCTCCAACTAAAGTTTTAGTTTCAGTATCAACAGAAATTCTGTAAAACAAAGTTGTTTTCAATTGCTTTAGTCCTAAAAAGATAAAAACAAGTGCAAGAATGCTAGGAAGAATTCTTAACTCTGTTCCCTTTGATAGGTAAGCTTGAAGCAATCCTATAAGAATAAGTGGGACTCCTATTCCTAAACCACTAACAAGTTTCTTCATTTCAACAGAAAAATTTTCAAATTTTTTTAATTGAATTTTATCTGTTGAATCAATTTTTTTTACAAAATCTTCATAAAATAACATAATTCCAATCTCCTTAAAAATTTTTATATGGGTATATTATAGCATAAATAAATTTAGAATAAACTATAATTTCCAAAAGTAGTAGTCGTTTGCACTCCTCTACTTTTGGAAATTATAGTTTTTAGATATGTTTATCTAAAGAAAAACCTCTTCCTCTAACTTGATTTACTTGATTAATAATAATAAAAGCTTTAGGATCAATCTCTTGAACCAATTTATTTAAAGAGTGGAGTTCCCTTTTAGAGATAACACTCATAACAGCTTGTTGAGTATTTTTTTTATAACCAGTTTGAATATCTATAAAAGTAGTTCCTCTATCAATTTTATTGTGAATATTTTCACTTATCTCCAAATATTTTTCACTAATTATAGTTACCATAAAATCATTTTTTCCATAGACAATAACTTTGTTAATAACCATAGTTGTAATTAAAACAATAATAATTCCATATAGTATCTGCTCTGTATTAGAGAAGATCATTTGAGAAAATAAAATAGAAATATCAATGGCATAGAGAACAACAGCTATTGGAATCCCCTTCTTTTTATTTAAAATAATAGCAGGAATATCAAGCCCTCCAGTAGAAGCTCCTACCCTTAAAACAATTCCTACACCAGTTCCAACTAAAAGAGCAGTGAAAATAGAAGCTAATAGGAGATCAGATGTAATATTTTTAAATCTTTCAATATCTTTAAAATAATTTAAAAATATAGGGAAAATAAAGGTACTGATTAAAGTGGTAGCAGCAAATTTTTTACCTAAAATAAATAATCCAGCTAAAAAAGTTACAATGTTGATAATGGCAACAGTGATAGTTATATCAATGCCTAAGAAGTGTTGAACAGAGAGAGCAAGTCCAGTGCTTCCCCCTAAAATTAAACCGTTTGGTATTACAAAAACAGCGATTCCAAGTGCAAAAATTAGATTTCCTAAAATGATAAATAAAAAATTTTTCATACTCCTCCCCTTTACCTAAAAATATAAAAAACTCTCTTGACTATAAAATAATTATTACACTATTTTACTAATTAATCAAGAGAGTTTTTATAAAAATATTATATTTTTAGTACTTATTTAACAAGATGAGTAATTTTATCATCTTTAAAGTCTAAGTTATGAACAGAATTTATATATCTAACTGTTTTACTTTTTCCTCTTACAACAAGAGTTTGAGTTCTAGCTATACTTCCTTTTCTTTTTATTCCTTCAAGAAGATCTCCACCAGTGATACCAGTAGCAGAGAAAATAACCTCATCATCTTTAACAAGATCATCCATTCTTAGAACTTCTCCAACATTAAGTCCCATCTCTTCGCATCTTCTTTTTTCAAATGTAGAGATTTTATCATTTTCTAAAGTAACACCTTTAACTTCACTTCTTAATTTAAGTCTAGCATTCATATCTCCACCAAGAGCTCTAATAACAGCAGCAGAGATAACTCCTTCAGGAGCTCCTCCAATACCATAAAGCATATCTACATCAGAATCAATAATACAAGTTAAAATTGAACCTGCAACGTCTCCATCAGGAAGAGCATAAACTTTTATTCCTAAGTTTTGAAGATCTTTAATAATTTGTGAATGTCTTGGTTTGTCAAGAATAACAATCATAAGATCAGTTAAATCTTTATTTAAAGCCTTAGCTACATTGTGGATATTTTCCATAAGTGGTTTTTCTAAGTCAATAACTCCTTTTGCTTCAGGACCAACAATTAGTTTTTCCATATACATATCAGGAGCTTTTAAGAAACTTCCTTTATTTGCAACAGCAAGTACTGTAATAGCATTAGCTTGTCCTTGTGCAGTCATTCTAGTTCCCTCTACTGGGTCAACAGCTATATCAACTGGAGAGCAGTAATCATCTTCAGGTTCTCCCTCTTCTTCACATTTGTAGTAAGCTTTACCAACTTTTTCTCCTATATATAACATAGGAGCTTCATCGATCTCTCCTTCTCCAATAACAATTTCACCATCAATAGCTACTCTGTTAAGCATAGTTCTCATAGCATCAACTGCTGCTTGATCTGCTGCTTCCTTATTTCCTCTTCCAACCCATTTGTAAGCTGCTAATGCTGCAGCCTCAGTTACTCTAGCAAACTCAAGTGCTAATTCTCTTTTCATTTTTCCTCCTATTTTTGATTTATTAGTCTATATATTTCTTCGCCCTCTTTTACCATTTGAAGTCTGTCACGAGAAATCTGTTCCCTCTTAAAATCATTTTCAAGAGCCTCTATAGAATTATTATACTCCTTAATCCTGTTTTTCTCCAACTGAATTTTTTCCAATATCATTTTTTTTTCATTGTTTAATTTATTTATTTTTACATAACTTCTATAAATTTGTGGTAAAAATAGATAAAAAACAGCTAACAATATGACTATACAAAATATTTTACTCTTATTCATGAGATTTTCCTATTCTTCTGTAAGATTTTTTAAAGTCTCTTTCTTTAAAGCTTGAAGTTTTTTACTGATCATTCTTTTAGCCATTGGAGAAACTCTATCTACAAATAGAATTGCATCAAGGTGATCAAATTCATGTTGCACAACAATAGCTGGGAAACCTTCAAGCTCTTCAACTACATTTTCACCTTTTTCATTTAGATACTCTATTCTTACTTTTTTAGGTCTTTCAACTTTTTTATAGATACCAGGAACACTTAAACATCCCTCTTCCCAATCAATAAGTTCCTCTGTAAGTGGAGTTATAACAGGGTTAATAACCTTTCTTAAAGCCTCTCCCTCTCCACTCCAATCAGCAACAAACATTCTTTTGTTAAGTCCTATTTGAGGAGCTGCAAGTCCAACTCCCTTTGTTTCATACATAGTCTCAACCATGTTATCTAAAACCTCTTGAATTTTTTCATCGATTACCTCTACTTCTGTACTCTTTTCTCTAAGTATAGGATCTCCATATTTTTTTAATTCATAAATCACTACTTTCACCTCTATATATTATTTTAAAACTTATATTAAATTTATTGGATCAACATCTATTACAATTCTAAATTTTCCTTGAGAATGATATTTCTCCAATTTTCTTTCAAGTGTTTTTTTGAAAATAGAAATATTT
>UQQO01000172.1 GCA_900543175.1 uncultured Fusobacterium sp. | reverse complement strand
GAATATAAATAATATATTAAGTTATATGATAAAAAGGAGCAAAAATTAACTGCTCCTTTATTAATTTGACTCTAAGAAAAAAATAAGAAAAATTTAATACAGTCAAAAATGTTGACAAATTATAGCATGGAGTTTATATTATAAATAAGATTTTAAAAAATTTTTGAGGTGAAAAAATGAACGATCTACTTAATAGATTAGTTAAAAAAAATATTCCTGAAACAAAGCTAGGAACAGTAGCAAGTTATATTCCTGAGTTAGATAAGGCGAAAAAAGATGCTTTAGGTATCTATATTATTGATAATGAGGGAAATGAATATTTTTCAGGAGATTATGAAACAAAATTTACAATACAAAGTATATCTAAAATAGTAGCTCTTATGTTAGCAATTTTAGATAATGGAGAAGAGTATGTGTTTTCTAAAGTTGGAATGGAACCAACTGGAGATCCTTTTAATTCTATTACCAAATTAGAAACATCAAGAGAGAAAAAACCCTATAACCCCCTTATAAATGCTGGAGCTATAGCTGTTTCATCTATGATAAAGGGAAAGGATGCAAGAGATAAATTTGAAAGATTATTAGATTTCTTTAAAAAAATCTCTGAAGATGAAACACTAGATGTAAACTATAAGATATATTGTGGAGAGTCAGAAACTGGAAATAGAAATAGAGCTATGGGTTATTTCTTAAAAGGTGAAGGAATAATAGAGGGAAATGTTGAGGATGCTTTAGACATATATTTTAAGCAATGCTCTATTGAAGTAACTGCTAAGACATTAGCAAAAATAGGACTTTTTTTAGCTAATAATGGAAAATTAAGTACAGGGGAGATAGTGATAACACCAAAAATAGCTACCATTGTAAAAACTTTAATGGTAACTTGTGGTATGTATGATAGCTCTGGAGAGTTTGCTGTGAGAGCTGGGATTCCATCCAAAAGTGGAGTTGGTGGGGGAATACTTTCAGTAGTTCCAGGAAAGATGGGGATAGGAGTCTATGGACCATCTTTAGATAAGAAAGGAAACTCTATTGCTGGAATATCACTTTTAGAAGATCTATCAACTGAATTAAATTTAACTATATTTTAAAATATAATTATTTAAACTGATCTATAATTTTATGAAAAATACTGTTATAAAAATTTTATCAGTTAAATACACTAATCTAAAAAAGAGGAGTTAATTCTCCTCTTTTTCTATCTAGATAGTTTATTCAGTGCTTTAAATAGCTCTTTATCCTTTTGAATTTTACCGAACTTTGTTACAAGCCAGTTTAACTCTTGCTCTGTAAGATTAAGCTCATCTTTAACGTATGTTTCTAGCTTTTCAACCTCTTGAGGTAAAAGAATAGGCTTAGTTGAGTTATTGATCTCTTGTACTGTACCAGCTCCCTCAAAATATAGAAGTAGCTTTTTCCAGTTAGAGAAAAGATCAGTTTTTCTAAGCAACATAACTGCCTTATAATCTAGCTGTGGAATTTCCTTATAACCCTTTCTCTTTAAAAAAGTTAAGATCTCATCATCTTTTTTAGTGTCTATTAAAACCTCTCCAGCTTTTTTGCTATTCATTATCTTAGGAAGTCTCTTATCCTTTCCCTTAGTTCTAAGATATTTAGAAAGAGGAATTGTCTTTACCTCATTAAAAAATTCTATCACAAAATCATTAAACTCTTGATTTTCAGGAACTTCATTATTCTCTATTAATTCAATCATTTCATCTATCTTTTTAAAATCTATCATTTTATATCTTCTCCTCTAGTTATAAGTATAATACCATTATAGCATTTAGAAAAATAATTTAAAAGTTAAAAATTGCAAGTTGATAGAATATATGTTAGTATTGATATATAGAAAGTAATTGGAGGAGAAAATGAGACTAGATAAATTTTTAACAGAGTGTGGACTTGGTAGCAGAAAAGAGGTTAAATCTTTGCTTACAAGTGGAAAAATAAAAGTTAATGGGGAGATAGTGAAAAATCCACAATCTAATATAAAAGAGAATGAAGATAAGGTTGAATATAATAATAAAGTTTTAGAGTATAGCAAATTTAGATATTATATTATGAATAAAAAAGCTGGATATATAACAGCAGTGGAAGATCCTAGAGAAAAAACTGTAATGGAGCTATTGCCAGATTGGGTAATTAAAAAGGAGTTAGCTCCAGTAGGTAGGTTGGATAAAGATACAGAGGGGCTTTTGCTTTTAACAAATGATGGGCAACTTAATCATAAACTTTTAGCACCAAAAAGCCATGTTGAGAAAACTTACTATGCAGAGTTAGAAAAAGATATAAGCAATGAGGATATTGAAAAGTTAGAAAATGGGGTTGATATTGGTGGGTATATTACAATGCCAGCTAAAGCAGAGATAGTAGGAGAGAAGAAAATACACCTTACTATTAAAGAGGGAAAATTCCATCAAGTTAAAAAGATGCTAGAGGCAGTAGATAATAAAGTTATCTATTTAAAGAGAATATCATTTGGTAAATTATTACTAAATGATATGGAGTTAGGAGAGGTAAGAGAGGTAAAAGTTGAAGATATTATTTAATTTTCTTAAATAATATAATAGGACTTTTTAGGAGAAAAGAAAATGGATATAATTAAAAGAGGGGAAACTGGAGTTGTAACAGCCAGAAGAAAGAAAAGAGTTAAAGAGGAGAGAAAAAGTATATTTGAAATATACCGTTCTCCAAAAACTATAAAAGATTATATGTTCTACCTAAAGGATTTCCTCAACTTCGTATATGAGGGAGAAGGGGATATTCGTGGTGATGAGCTTATAGATCTAATGAAGGATATAGATAAAACAGATGTAGAAGATTATATTAGCCACTTAGTTGATGAAAGGCAATTGAAAAAGACATCTATAAATAAAATTCTCTCTGCACTGAAATCATTATATAAAGAGATGGAGAAAAATGGTTTTGATAATCCCTTTAAGTATATAGAGCTGTTTAAAGTGGGAAGGAATATAGATAATATTTTAAAACTATCTTTTGAAGATATAAAAAAAATTATAGGGCTATATAAAATCAAGGGAGAAAAGGAGTATAGAAATATAATTATTTTATATACTCTATTCTATACAGGAATGAGAAGTCAAGAACTACTAAATCTAAAGTTTAAACATATTCTTGTAAGAGAGGGAAGTTACTATATAAAACTAGAGCAGACTAAAAGTGGAAGAGAGCAATATAAATCTGTATATGGAATACTTGCTGATAAACTTAATGAGTATAAAAATTATTTGCAATCTCTTTACTCTATTGATGATGAGGAGATAGAGGAACAGTATGTTTTTAGTAGTTCAGTTAAAAACAATACTCAACTATCATACAGAGCATTATATGATTTGGTTCAAAATTTTGGAAAGCTTATAGGGAAGGATATCAGTCCACACAATATTCGTCATGCTGTGGCAACTGAACTTTCAATAAATGGAGCTGATCTTTTAGAGATTAGAGATTTTTTAGGACATGCAGATACAAGAGTGACAGAAGTGTATATCAATGCAAAATCTGTTCTTGAGAAAAAAGTTTTGGAGAAGTTACCACCACTTTCTTCTCTTGATGATATAGCAAGAAAATAAGTAGCTATAATTTTAATTAAGAAAAATAGATATAAATTTTAAAGATTAATTTCAGAATGTAAAATAATTTTGATTTTAATCTTTTTTATTATTATAGATGAAGACTTTATCAATTATAAAAATATTTGTAATTTTTTAATTAAATTAAAGTTTAAATTTAAAATAATTAAGAGATTAAAAATTATTTAAGTAATATAACCA
>UQQO01000171.1 GCA_900543175.1 uncultured Fusobacterium sp. | reverse complement strand
CTTTAGTATATCTCCTCATCTCTTGACTCTTTTCCATCCTCTTCTCCTCTTCTACTTATTTTTAAAACTTCCATAAATGGTGGCTCTTCCACTTCAACATAAGCAAAGAAATTATAATCAACAAAGAAGTTTAAAACCCCATCTACTATTTTATAATTCCTATCTTTTCCTCTTAAAGTTGTCTTTTCTTCAGTTCCAAGCTGCTCAATATACTCTAAAGCTCTCATCATTCTATCTGCAACTCTATACATCTCTTCATTAGCATTTCTTTTACTTTTAGGAAAGTACTGTATAACAAAAGATTGACTAAATTTATATCTTCTATTTAAAACTTTACTTTCAGCAGCTTTAATTATAGAGATTAAAAAACAGGGCTCTTTAAAGTCCTGTTCAATACCCTCATTATAAATTGTCACACTATCTTGAAACTCTGTATTAAGAGCCTTTGCTATTCCTGCAACAATACCATTAATCATCCTAATTTCTCCTTAAATATAGCTTTTAACTTTTTATTTATAATAGATTCTAAATCTTCGTTTATCTCTTTAGTTGATATAGTTAACATAAAGTGACCTTGTACCCAACCTTTTTTTAACTTCTTACCTAACTGTGGAACAAATCTTCCTGGTCTCTGTCTATGTCCATACTCGACATAAGATGCATATTCAGAGGAGTTTATAACCTCAACTGTATAATTATTTCCCTCTTTTACTACCTCTTTAACAGTCCAGTTTCTTCTTAGATTTCCACCTACATATCCACTCCAGTATTTTTCAAGAATAGCCCCTTCTTTAGTTAAATAGGATCTATTTCCTCTACTTGTTTTAACTTTAATTGTTTTTTTAACTCCTTTACCAAAAGGCTTAACCCCTACTGGAGTTCTTCTGATCACTTTACTTAATAATCTTGCTGCTATTTCCTTAGTAAGAGATATACAAATCTCATCTATCTCTTTTTGAAGATTTTCTAACTGCTTTGAAAATTGTTTCAACTCTCTTAAATCAATTTTTACAGCTCTTGCCATTAAGCATACTCCTTAATCAAAGTTAAAACTATTTCCTGATGTGAATCATATAAAGCTGATGCTCCAGAGTGTTTATATTCTAAGGTTTTTCCATTTCTAGTAACAACTATTTTAGATCCCTCTTTAACATTGTGTTCTGGAGCAATAAAAAGTTTAATTTCTTGTGATATTTCAGCTGGACCATTAGTTTGAGCTGCTGGAGCTAAACTTTTAAATGATATTCTACAAGGTTCGTTTTCAAGTACTAGAACATTATCACTAGCCTTTGTAATCCCTGTCTCTAGGTCTTTTATATACCCACTCTCATAAATGTTACACCTATCATCATAAAACCTTTCTATAGCCTTTCTGTAGGCTCTTTTAGCTCTTTCACTTACCATACTAATCTCCTGTATTTTAAAAGTTCAAAATCTCTGCTAAACAATAGCATATTGATAAGATTGTCTATCTTTTTATCAGTAGAAGTTTCAGAAAAAGATACTGTTGTATCTCCCTCTTTTATTTGACTTACTGCTAAAGTTTCAAAATTTTCTGGAAGTTCTCCAAGAGAATTTTTTAATTTTAAATACTCTCCCACAGCTTTATCTACCAAAATTTCTTTTAGTGAAATGGGGAAAGTATCTTCAGTATAATTTTGATTGGTAATATTATTTATACTGTTGAGAGCTTTTTGAATTAAAAAGGCTATAATATCTGTATCCTCTGCTGAAATTTCAAATTTAAACATCTTTAATCTTAAAACTACTAGATCTTCTACCCCCATTTTCCCCTCCTATTATCCTCTTGAAATGATTCTAGCAATAGGAATTGATTTATGGTCAATATATTTTTTAGTACTTGAAGATTTATTGTTTACTAATTCCCAGTTAGCACCATTTTTTAATTCAGCATCTGTAGGTGATAGAGATTGTTGAGATTTTTTAGTATAAGAGATTCCATAAGGAGCAAATACTTTTCTTTGTCTTGAATATAAGATTGTTTGTCCTCCTTTAGTCTTAGCATCTCTTGCCATTTCAGCTGGAACTTTAGCCCCTATATTTACATAGTCAATAGCTCCATCTCCTAATAAGTAAGAAGTATAAATAGTTTCATTTTGAATATGTTGTACATACTCATTTTCTTTGATATCTGAAATATCTGTTTCTACACTTGCTTTTGCAACTTCTCCTAATCCTGATCCTGCTGTTGTTACTTTTAAAGCTCCTACATCAGTAGAATTACATCTAACATATAAAGATTCTATTGCTTTAGTTGGCATTGAGTCATCAATTAATACTAATCTTCCATTCCAAGAAGCTAAACTTAGTTCTCTTTCTACACCATTACCATCATTAAATTTTAAGTAAGTTAATAATTTTAAGTTCTCTAAGTTAGTAGCTACTGCTGAGTGCATAACTATTAAAGAGAATTTAGATTTATTAGCTCCACAAGCTTTTTGAGTTGCTGTATTTAAAGTTGTAGCATTTACATAACCTTTAGCGAATGCACCTTTACTAATATCATAAGTATGTTCATTAACAAATTCTAAGTTTTCTTTTCCTGAAGACATTGCAAATATCCCTTCAAGAACAGCAAGTAATGTATCTTGATCTATTGCAGCCCAATACTCTGAAACTTGTGCAGCTACATTATCCATGAAATCTACTCCACCAGTTATATCTGTTGAAAAGTCATCTTCTAACCATGCCTTAGATCTTCCAATTACGACTACACTTCTCTCAAATGTGTCAGTTGATTCTGCTGTAATATCTGTTTTACCATCATAGTTAAGAGCTGCTCCACCAATTAGTCCAAAGAATGGAATAGTTGCATAAGCTGTTCCTGTCTGTGAACTAAATACTTCACTTATTTGTGCATTTCCTTTTAATGCTTTAGATTTTAAAAGCTCATTTTTCTTTAGATTTGGCACTCTATCTACATATTTACCAAATGCTTCTCCGTTGAAAGTTTTTTCATTAAACTTTGCCATTTTTTCATCATCTCCTATTTTTTATTATTCTAATGTTGCCCCTGGATTTTCTGCTAAATACTTTTCCATTTGAGAATATGTCATCTCACTAAAGTTTATTTTCTTTTCAGGATTCCCAGCTGGATTAGTCCCCTTTGGTACTTTTACTGCTTCAAATAAAAAAGATGAGTCCTCAGCAGTTTTTAAAGCTTTTATTTGCTCATCTAGTCCTGCTATCTTCCCATCTTCTCCTAGTATTGCTTTTTCTAAATTTAATAATGCTTTTACAGCTTTATTATTTTTAGATCCTGCACCCATCAAAGCAATGTCTATAGCATTATCAAGTTTAATCTTAGCTATTGAATCTGCATACTCTTTCTCTTTAGCTTTGTTGGCAACTTGCATACTCTCAATCTGTTTCTTTAGCTCTTCATTATCTCCTACATTTTTCTTCACCTCCTCCAGCTGTTTAGTTAAAGTTTTGTTACTTTCATTTAATTGTTTTTTCTCTGTTTCAAGTTCTGTGAATTTAGCTTTTTCTACATAGCCTTCTAGTTCTTTTTTTGACTCTCCTGCTATTTTAACTGCTAGCTCTTCAGCAACTCCTAAAGCTATTAATTGTTCCTTTGTCATTGCTTATCCTCCTTATTTTTTAAAATAATAAGAGCAAGGTATCCCATGTGCATGTTGCCCATACCCTGCTCCTAAATTTGCATATTCATCTGTTTTACACTCTTTTACTTTTCTTTTTTTTTATTCATTCCTTTTCTTTCTCTGATAGTTCCCCATTTAAAACCTGCAATTAAACCTATAACAATTCCTATAAATATAAGTC
>UQQO01000170.1 GCA_900543175.1 uncultured Fusobacterium sp. | reverse complement strand
CTCTTTAGTAACAGTTTTATATTTATTAGCCTCAATTACTTCAAATGTTTTTATTCCATTTTGTAAAAATAACTCTGATATATATTTTACATTTTCTCCTGGATATCTTCTTAGTTTAAAAAAATACTTAATCTTTTTATTTAATCTTGGATTTATAATTTTAGTATATGTTTTTTCAATCTCATCATATATAAGTTGATCTTTTTCTCTTTTAGACATATCTTTCTCCTAATTTCTAATATGGATTAACTATATTCTTTTTCTTATTTGTAAATATATTTATTTTATTTTCTTTTTTTAAATTTTCATATTCCTCTTTTAATCTAAACTTAAATACTTTTGCTGGATTCCCTCCAGCTATACCAAGAGCTGGAATATCTTTTACAACTACTGCTCCTGCTTGTATAATTGCTCCCTCTCCAATTTTAACTCCACCTAATATTGTAACATTTTGTCCTATCCATACATTATCTTCTATTATTACATCTTTATAAATATTATTTTCACTATAGGGAAGTCCAGTTTTATAGTCATGATTTCCTGTTAAAATAAGACATCCTTTAGCTATTGAAATATTACTGCCAATTTTTACATTTCCACTTTCTCTTATTATTAACCCATTTAATAATACATTATCTCCAATCTCTGTATTTTGGTTTATTTTTACTCTGTCATTTATAATAATATTTTTTCCTAATTTTTTAGCTTTTTTTATCATTTTTTTCTTTGATTTATAGATATCTATTACTCTTTGTAATTTTCTTAACATCTTTCCTCCATAAAATGTTTTATTTCAGTTAATTTTATTCTATCACATTTTTATGTCTCTTTACATATATTTTATATTTTCAGATAACTTTTAGTTCTTAAAATGCACTGTTGAATTTTTACTCTATATTTGCTAAACTATCTATATAACTTATTTCAAGGAGGAATTTTAATGAAAAAAGTTAAATTTATATATAATCCTTTTTCAGGAGAAAACCTTATTTTAACTCAATTAGATAAAATAATCAAACTATATCAAGGTAAAAATCTACAGATTATCCCTTTTAGGATTAGCCTTGATACTCCCTTAGAAAGAGCTTTTATAGATATAGATGAAACATATGATCATATTCTTGCAGCTGGTGGAGATGGAACTATTAACCAAGTTGTAAATCTGATGAAAAACAATAATTTAGATCTTCCTCTTGCTGTGCTTCCAGTAGGAACTGCCAATGATTTTGCAAAATTAATTGGTGCTACCTCAGATATAGAGGAAAATTGTAAAAAAATATTAAATAGCACTCCTAAAACTGTAGATTTAGGTTTGGTAAATGATAAGTATTTTATTAAACTAGTCAAGAACACTGGTGACTTTAGTTGTGAGATGAATTGACTAGAATAGTAAGCGTATAGGGAAACTTGTACGTAGACGTAGAAACACTACGCAACGAAGAAACTGAATTGCTGGAAAATCGTAAAGCTAATTAAACTACAACATAGAGATGAAATAAACTCAAGTGTGAATGTGGCGAAAGCAGAAAAAATTAATTAGATGGCATAAGGTTAAATCCTAAGTGTTACAAAATCGATAATCAGCAGGTAAGCTCCGAATAGGAGAAACTTCAACGACTATTCCTCGTGAGGGAAGTACATTACAAGCTATTGGTAATGGAAGTGGTTTCGCCCTAACAGATAATGCTGAGGGATAAGATATAGTCTGTGCTTGTATGAAAGTACAAGAAGTTCATAAGAGAACTGTATAGGAAGTAGCGATCCTATATGAACGACACCTCCCATATGTTGTGGGATTCTAAAAATTTAAAACTGAATAAACTTTTACTATAATATAACATTTTAGTAAAATATGTTATAATATACCTACAGAAAGCGAGGTAATTATAATGTATTTGACTATGAAACAACAAGTAAAACAATTAACTAAAGAAGATTATAAAAATTTAAAGCTGTTATCTCATATAGCTAAAAATTTAGCAAATGAAGCAATATATAATATTAGGCAGTATTATTTTACAGAAGGCGAATACTTAAATTACCAAAAAAATTATGCCTTACTAAAAAATAGTCTAAATTATAAAATGCTAAATTCAAATATGGCACAACAGATTTTAAAAGAAGTTGATGGTTCTTTTAAAGCTTTCTTTGGATTACTTAAATTAGCTAAAAAAGGAAAGTATAATTTTAAAGATATTAAACTTCCTAAATATCTTCCTAAAGATGGTTTTACAACATTAATTATAGGTTTTGTAAGAATAAACAGGAATAAATTAATTATCCCATACTCAAATTCTTTCAAGAAAGAACATAAAAGTATTGAGATAAATATTCCACCTAAACTGGTTGATAAAAAGATAAAAGAGATAAGAGTTATACCAAAGTCAAATGCTAGGTTCTTTGAAGTTCAATATGCTTATGAAATAGAAGAAGTTCAAAGTAATGTAGATAAAAATAAAGCACTAGCAATAGATTTTGGAATAAATAATCTTGCTACTTGTGTAACATCAACTGGAAAATCTTTCATAATAGATGGAAGAAGACTAAAATCTATAAATCAATGGCATAATAAAGAAAATGCACGTTTACAAAGTATAAAGGATAAACAAGGATATAAAAATAAATACACAAACAAACAACTTGCTAATACTAAAAAAAGAAATAATAAAGTTAACGATTATATGAATAAAACTGCAAGAATAATCATTAACTATTGTTTAAAAAATAGTATAGGAAATATAGTTTGTGGATATAATGAAACATTCCAAAGAAATTCTAATTTAGGTAAAAAAAATAACCAAACATTTGTAAATATACCTTTTGGAACACTTAGAGAAAAGATAGAATATCTTTGCAAATTATATGGAATAAATTTTGTTAAACAAGAAGAGAGCTATACATCAAAGGCAAGTTTCTTCAATAGAGACAAAATTCCTACTTATAATGATGATAATCCTCAAAAATATGAGTTTAGTGGGAAAAGAGTCAAAAGAGGATTGTATCAAACAAAAGATGGTAGGTTGTTAAATGCAGATGTAAACGGAGCGTTAAATATATTGAGTAAAAGTAAAGTTGTGGACTTAGAAGTCCTATACAATAGAGGCGAACTGGACACGCCTGTAAGAATAAGAGTTGCATAGCAACTAAACTTCTTAAATAAAGTTTTAAACTTTTAGAACCCTGCGACTTTAGTCGTAGGAGGTTCAGAAATGTATTTAGCTATGGTTTATTTACTGATGTATCTCAAAAAACACCTACTCATTTAAAAAATATCTTTGGTAAATTAGCTTACTATTACAGTGGAATAAAGGAGCTGCCAACTTTTAAGAGTGTAAATATTGAGGTTGAATCTGAAGAGATGAATTATTCTGGAGAAGCCCTTATATTCTTTGTTTTCAATGGAAAAACTGCTGGAAATATTAACATAGCTTACAACAGTGAAATAACTGATGGACTGCTAGATGTAATTATTGTAAAGCCCGGATCAATAATTTCAACTATATCATCACTACTTAAATTCTTTAAAGGTGAGCATTTAGAAGAAAGTACAAATTTAATACACTTTAAAACTGCTAATTTAAAAGTTAATTGTAAAGATTTTAGCAGCAATAATATTACAACAGATATTGATGGAGAATCTGGTCCAGAGTTTCCTTTGACAATTACTTGCCTTACTAATAGCCTAAATTTAATTTTTTAATAAAAAATTTTCTCAAGTGAAGGGTAATCTCTTCACTTTTTTATTTTTCCTTTTCTAATATTTTTTTATTATATTTTTTATATATTTTTTATATATTAAAATATATTTTTATTTTGTTTTAAAATGATAT
>UQQO01000169.1 GCA_900543175.1 uncultured Fusobacterium sp. | reverse complement strand
AAAGGTAGTTTTAAAAATAAAAAGTTGATTTTTTAAAGAAAACATGTTAATATAATTTTAGAAATTTTATATCTTGAAACAGTATTAAAAATATTAAAAAAAAACTAAATAACTGTTTTACGACTGAAAACGAAAAAAATAAAGGAGAAAAAGAGAATGGAGCAAAATTTACAAGCTAAAAAAACAAGTAGATTAGATAAGTTTCTTAACTTTGTTGAAGTTGCAGGAAACAAGTTACCACATCCAGTAGCAATGTTTTTTGGATTCTTTGTGATAACAATTATATTTTCTTTTATCCTATCTAAAATGGGAGTATCAGTAACTTATTCTGAAATTTCAAAAACTACAGGGGAAGTAGTTAGAAAAACAACTACTGTTCAAAACTTATTAACTTCTTCTGGTATTAGAGGAATATTTACATCAGCAGTTAAAAACTTTACTGGACATGCTGCTTTAGGATCAATAGTTGTAGCAATGCTTGGAGTTGGACTTGCAGATGGAACTGGACTATTAAGTTCATTAATTAAAAAATTAGTGCTATCTACACCAAAGGTTTTAGTATCAGCAATAGTTGTATTTGCAGGGGTTATGTCAAATATAGCTTCAGATGCTGGGTATGTTGTACTTATTCCATTAGGGGCAGTAATATTTGCATCTTTTGGTAGACATCCATTAGCAGGAATAGCAGCAGCATTTGCAGGGGTATCTGGAGGATTCTCAGCTAACCTATTAATAGGGACAACTGACCCTCTACTTGGAGGAATTAGTACTTCAGCAGCTCAAATTGTACTACCAGGATATTCAGTAGATGCAACAGCAAACTATTTCTTTATGTTTGCATCAACATTCTTAATTACAATAATAGGGGCATGGCTTACTGACAAAGTAGTTGAGCCAAGACTAGGAGAGTATACAGGACCAAAATTAGAAGTAGATGCTAACTCAGAATTAACAGCTCAAGAGAGAAAAGGATTGAGAGTATCTCTTCTATCTATAATAATATTTGTAGTAGTAATTTTATTTATGGTATTACCTGAAAATGCTATTTTCAAATTAACAGAAAAAGAGATTGCAGAGTTTGTTAAAGCTAACCACAGACAACCAGGAACAATGGAACTTTTAAAACCTTTCTTTGGACAATCAATAGTATTTGTTTTAATGTTAGCATTTTTTATACCTGGATTATGTTATGGAGTTACAGCAGGAACTGTTAAATCTCATAAAGATGTAATAAAGGCTTTAGTAAAAGCGATGTCTTCTTGTGGACAAGTATTTGTTATTATCTTTATATCAGCTCAGTTCGTATATGTATTTACAAAATCAAATATTGGAATTGTAATAGCTGTAAACTTAGCAAATATCTTAAAGGATATGGGAGTTACAGGGGTTGCAGCAGCAGTTGGGTTGATATTCTTAACAGCTTTTGTAAACCTATTTATTGGAGGAGCTTCGTCAAAATGGTTGATGCTTTCACCAGTATTTATACCTATGTTTGTTGAATTAGGACTTACACCAGAGTATACACAATTAGCATATAGAATTGGAGACTCAACAACAAATATTATCTCTCCATTGATGTCTTACTTCCCAATCATAGTAGGATTTGCTGCTAAATACTCTAAAAATGAAGAGGATATGGGAATGGGAACTATTATTGCAATGATGTTACCATACTCAATGGCATTCCTATTTGCTTGGACAGGATTATTCTTAATTTGGACATTCTTAGGAATTCCTATTGGACCAGGAGTAAAAATGTTTATGTAATAAAAAAGCTTAGTGAATCATAATTGATTTGCTAAGCTTTTTTCTATAACTAAAACTATAATATAACATTCTAATTTACGTTTACAAAACTTATAATTTTTAACATCAATTTGACTCCATGTCAGTGAATAAAGAATCCCTATTGCTCATTCCGTTGAAAATGCAAAACTCGGCTACGCCTCAAACACGTTGCATTTTCTTAACTTCATTTCGCTGAGGGATTCTAAAAAATTAATGTAGCACAGGACTTCGCCTGTGTCTCAAAAGTAATAGTCGTTTATACTCCTTTACTTTTGGAAATTACGTCAACTTGATGTTAGGGATAATATATTTTTAAAGGGATAAATATAAGTTTTGTTAACGTAGATTTAAGGATCATAGAAACTCTGTTTCTATGTTTCAAAAGTAGTAGTTGTTTACACTTCTCTACTTTTGGAAATTATTTTTTTATGAAAGTAGCAGAATTTACATATTCAAGAATCAATTGTGAATCAATCATATTTTTATCTTTATCAAGGGTATCAACACCTTTTAGAAATACAAATGTATAGATATCTGGAACAAACTTCATTGAGTTACCTGTAAGAGTGATATCTCCATATTTTTCATTAATAGGTTTAGTATCAACATTTTTTCCCATTTTTTTTACAGTATCTAAATAAATTTGTTTAACCTCATCTCTACCAACAACATCTTTATTAAACAAAATTTCCACTTTAAAAAGTTGATCATTTACAAAGTAAAAAGAGTATTTAGAGATACCTTCATTTGGTTTAGGAAATGAAAACACTTCAACTGATGGATCTATTGATATTTCTTTTTCAAGTTTTGGAAAGATAAATTCAAGTCTACTTTTGTTATCTCCCCAATTGATATCAGGAAAATCAATAATTCCAAAGGCTAGATTATATAAACATAGAAATAAAAAAATTAATTTTTTCATAAGAACCTCCTAAAAATATTATATAAATTATTTTACTATAAAATAGAAAAAATATCACTATATTTAAGTAAAAATGTGGTATATTAAAAATAAAAGATGAAAGGAAAAAATAAGATGAAAAGAGAAGATTATATTGAATGGGATGAATATTTTATGGGGATAGCTCTTCTTTCAGCTAAGAGGAGTAAAGATCCGAATACTCAAGTTGGAGCTTGTATAGTTAATACAGATAAAAGAATAGTTGGAGTAGGTTATAATGGGCTACCTAAAGGGTGTAGTGATGATGAGTTTCCTTGGGAAAGAGAGGGAGATTTTTTAGATACTAAGTATCCTTTTGTATGCCATGCTGAATTAAATGCAATACTAAATAGTACCAAATCTTTAAAAGATTGTACTATATATGTAGCACTTTTTCCATGTCATGAGTGTAGTAAGGCTATAATTCAAAGTGGAATAAGAGAGTTAGTTTACCTATCTGATAAATATTCTGGAACAAAGTCAGATTTAGCTTCTAAAAAGATGTTAGATGCTGCTGGAATAAAGTATAGAAAGTTAGAATCAAAGTTAGATAAATTGGTTTTATCTTTTGATTCTAATTAGATAAAAAAGGCAAGATTTAACTTGCCTTTTTAGGTATTTATCCAATTTTTACAACTTTTCCTTCTGGAGTATATTCTATTTTTAAGAATTTAATATCTCCATCTTTTCCCATTTCTATTGGCATTGTTACAAGTTCTGATATGAATAATGTTACACAATCTAGTAATACATATACAGCTGCTCTTCCTGCACTTGGTTCTTTACCCATAGTATATTGATAAGTCGAAATTAAGTTTCCATTAGCAAGTTTTTCTGTACTAATTGGTTTTAATGGTTGACTTTCAACAATTGCTTTACTTTGCCCTTGTGTTATAATTGAAAAGTTTGGCTCTTTTACCCCATTTAAAGCCATCACAGCTGAGCATCCTTGCATACTTAAAATAGAAACAATTAATAGTGTTCCTGAAATTATTTTTTTCATAATTTTTCCCTCCAATGCTTAATAACAAATCGTTTTTAATTTTAACATATTTTTCTTTTTTATTCTACATTATTTTTAAAAAACTATATAAAACTCTTTTGAATATATAAAATCATATGG
>UQQO01000168.1 GCA_900543175.1 uncultured Fusobacterium sp. | reverse complement strand
GATTTAATTTATGAGGAGGAAAAATGCATTATTATTCAACAGAAAAAGTTTGTGCTAAACAAATTGGGGTTACTGTAGATTATGATGGTTACATCACTGAAATAGAGTTTGTTGGAGGATGTGACGGAAATACTCATGGACTTCAAAATCTTCTTCTTGGAATGAAAAAAGAGGATGTTATAGCAAAACTTGAAGGAATTGATTGTAGAGGAAGAGGAACTTCTTGTCCTGATCAACTTGCTAAAATTTTAAAAAGACTATAGTTGAAAAATTACTGTTGTAAACTAGAAAGTTTACAGCAGTTTTTTTATATAAAACTGATTTTTGTGGAGGAGAAGATGGAAAATTTAGAAAAGGAGTTAAAAGAGTACAAACCTTTTAATGAGCAAGAGAAAAGAGATAAGGAACTTATTTTACAATGGCTACAAAATGGAGATAAAATTTTTACAAGAGAAAATAAAGTAGCTCATATTACTGTTTCTGCTTGGATTGTAAATGCTAATAGGGATAAGGTATTAATGGTATATCACAATATTTATGATTCTTGGGCATGGTTAGGTGGACATGCTGATGGAAATAAAAATTTAAGAGAAGTTGTTTTAAAAGAAGTAGAAGAGGAAAGTGGAGTTAAAGAGGTTAAATTTTTATCAACAGATATTTTTTCTATTGAGATTTTAACAGTAGCTGGACATGAAAAAAGAGGAGAATATATATCATCACATCTCCATTTAAACTTTACTTTTTTATTAGAAGTAGATGAAAAAATGAATTTACAAATAAAATCTGATGAAAATAGTGGAGTAGAGTGGATAAAGGTAGATGAAATTTCTAAAAAATCAAGTGAAAAATGGTTTGTAGAAAGAATATATTCTAAATTATGTAGAAAAGTTAAGGAAAATTTGGGAGAAGTAATATAAAAAATGTTTTTAATAATTGTTATATATTAAATATATTTTTTATTTTTTGATGATAGTAGTAGTATATTAGTGTTAATATACTATATTTTTATATATTTGGAGGAATGTTTATGAAAAAAATTGCTATTGCTTTAGCTACAGCATTTCTTTTATTAGGTTGCTCTTCAGAAAAAACAGAAGAGAAAGTAAGCACACCTAAAGAAAAAACTGTAGTAGTATCACAAGGATCAAAACCAAAAACTCTTGATCCTAATATGTATAATGAGATTCCAGCTCTTTTTGTAACTGAACAAATTTTTAATACACTATTTAAGATAGATGAGAATGGAAATATAGTCCCTGAGTTAGCTGAATCTTATGAGTATCTTTCACCTACTGAGCTAGTAATAAAGATAAAGAAAGATGTAAAATTCCATAATGGGGATACAATGACAGTAAATGACGTTGTATTTAGTATCAATAGAATGTTAGAAAAACCAGCAAGTAAAATAATGATTGAAGTTATTGATAAAGTAGAAGTTATTGATGATTCAACTATTAAATTAGTACTAAAAAATAGTTCAGCACCTCTATTATTTAGTTTAGCTCATCCATTAACAGCTATATTAAATGAAAAAGATACAAAAGCTAAAAATGATATGATCTCTATAGAACCAATGGGAACAGGACCATATAAATTTGTTGATTGGGGAGATGGAGAGAAGATAGAGCTTGTAGCTTTTGATGATTATTTTGAAGGAAGACCAAAAATTGATAAACTTATTATAAGATCTATAACAGAGGCAAGTAGTAGACTAGCAGCTCTTGAAACAGGAGAGATAGATATTTCCTTTGCTATATCACCAATAGATTCTGAAATAGTAGAGAAAAATGAGAAATTAGAATTAATTTCTAAACCAACTACTTCAACAGAGTATATCACTTTAAATACTACAAAACCACCTTTTGATAATAAAGATTATAGATTGGCTATTAACTATGCTTTAAATAAGCAAGGAATGGCAGATTCTGTATTTATGGGAATGGCACAACCAGCAACATCAATAGTAAACCCTAATGTTTTTGGCTTCTCTAAAGAGGTGTCAGGATATGAGTATAATCCTGAAAAGGCTAAAGAGTTAATTGCTAAATCAGGAGTAAAAGATCCTAATTTTACACTATATTGTAATGACAGTGCTATAAGATTACAACTTGCTCAAATTATTCAAGCTAACTTGAAAGATATAGGAGTAGATATGAAAATAGAAACTCTTGAGTGGGGAGCTTATATTCAAAAGACTGCTCAAGGAGAGCATACAGCATATATAGGTGGTTGGGTATCAGGAACATCTGATGCTGACATTGTACTATATCCATTATTACACAGTAGTTCTCATGGAGGAGCAGGAAATAGAGCTTTTTATACTAATAAAGAGTTTGATAGAGAAGTTGAGTTAGGAAGAGAAAGTGTTAATGTTGAAGAGAGAAAAGAACACTACAAAAAAGCTCAAATGATTTTACAAGAGGAATCACCTTTAGTTGTTTTACTTTATAAAAATGAAAATATAGGAATTAATAAAAGAGTTAAAGGATTTAAATACGATCCAACAACAATGCACAATCTACATAACTTAGATGTTGTAGAAGAGTAAAAAATATAGGCAAGAGGTTAAAATATTAGCTTCTTGCCTATTTTAGTATAAATTATTTTCTTTTTAAATTATTAAATTCCTCTTTAATATCCTTTAATAGAGTAGGATTTAATAGAATATCAATAGAAGTTCCTACCATAGCTTTTATTGATTTGTGAAGTTTATCATATGCTTCTTCAGAATTTACATATTTTAAATATGCTTCCTCATGGACAAAACAGATTTCATCTATATTTAAAGCTAATTCAGTGTACATAGTTGGGCAAACTTGGCTAACATTTCCAATATCTGATGAACCAAAAGATTTTTTTCCTCCTTCTAAAAAATTATCAATTCCAACAGCCTCTAAATTTTTTTTCATAAGTTTTTGTAGAGAAGGAAGATTTAAAAGGTTGTCAAAAGAATTTTCAAATTTTTCAAAATGTACCTCAGTTCCAGTCATTAGAGTTGCACCTTTAGCACAATTTATAACTTTCTTAGTAAGATTATTTAAATACTCTCTATTTGCAGCACGAATATGGAATTTTGCCTCAGTAAAATTAGGAACTGTATTAGGAGCATCTCCACCATAAGTGATAATTCCATGTATTCTAGCATCAGAAGTTATATGTTGTCTAAGAGCATTTATACCAGCAAACATCAGTTGAACAGCATCAAGAGCATTTACTCCCTCTTCTGGATGAGCAGCAGCATGAGCAGATCTTCCTGTAAATTGAAATTTAATACAATCAATAGCCAGTGTTTTACACTCTAAATTATTATTGCTTTCTAAGTGCATTTGTAATACTAAATCAATATCATCAAAGGCATTAGCTTCTACCATATTAACTTTTCCACCAATAGTTTCTTCAGCAGGTGTCCCAATAACTATGATCTTTCCTTTAAAATTTTCTTTTAATTTAGATAGAACGATAGCAGCTCCACAAGTTCCAGCAGCTATCCAGTTATGTCCACAAGCATGTCCAGGAACTTTATTAGGACCATATCCAGGAAGAGCATCATATTCAGCAAGAAATGCGATAGTAGGACCTTCTCCACAAGAAAATTCAGCTCTAAATGCAGTAGTGAGATCACAATAATTGTCAATAATATTAAATCCATGTTGTTTTAATATTTTAGTAAGAAATGCAACAGCTTTAAACTCTTGTGATCCTAATTCAGGATTTTTAAAAAGGTAATCTGAAATACCTTCAATTTCACTTTTTAATAGATTTTCAATTTCGTAGCTTTTTTCTTTAATTTTTAGAATATTTATCATTACCCCTCCAAAATTTTAATATTTAATAATAGTAGTGTAATACTGATA
>UQQO01000167.1 GCA_900543175.1 uncultured Fusobacterium sp. | reverse complement strand
AGTAAAATTAAAATATGTGTCTAAGAAAATGGGTTCACTATAAAGTGGACTTTTTTATTTTTTGATAAATTATAGTTTTTTACTATTAATATTTATTTCAAAAAATAGAAAAGAGCCACAATTTTGTGGCTCTCTGATAAGTTATATTAAACTAATTTTTTTAATTCATCAGCAACAAATTCAACTTGTGGTCCAACAATTACTTGAACTGCAGTTTGACTTGGTTTTAATACACCAGGTACATATTTTTTAATTTCTGCATCTTTAACTATTGAACTATCTTTAACTTCAAGTCTTAATCTTGTAGTACAGTTGTCAACTATTACGATATTTTCTTTTCCACCTAATAATGGAAGTAAAATAGCTGCTAATTGTGCATTATCTGAAGCTCCATTTACTTCAACTACATCTTCAACATCTTCATCTTCTCTTCCTGGAGTTTTGATGTTGAATTTAGCAATAGCAACACTAAAGATTAAGTAGTAAAGTACGAAAAATACTAATCCTAGAACTATTAACATATATGGGCTATTTGCATTTGGATTACGTAGAGATAGGAAGAAATCAACAAATCCTGCTGAGAATCCAAATCCTGCCATCCATTTAAATGTAGCTGCTATAAATACTGCAATTCCTGTTAAAATTGCATGGATTAAATATAGTCCAGGTGCAACAAACATGAATGCAAATTCGATTGGTTCTGTAACTCCTGTAAAGAAGCTTGCAAATCCTGCTGCTAACATGATAGATTTTATTTTTTCTCTATTAGCTGGTTTTGCAGTTTTAATAAATGCTAAACAAGCTCCTAATAATCCAAACATCATAATAGGGAAGAATCCAGCTTGATACATTCCTACATGGTAAGTTGCTTTTACAGCTTCTGGTAATCCTTCGTAAGCTGCTGCTTGAGGTCCCCAGAATCTTCCTATATCATTGATTCCAGCAACGTTAAACCAGAATACTGAGTTTAGTGCATGGTGTAATCCTACTGGAATTAGTAATCTGTTAAAGAATCCATAAATTCCTGCTCCGATTGGTCCCATTTTAGCAATGCTGATTCCAAATCCTACAAGACCACTGTAAATTGCTGGCCATACATATAGTAAGATAAATGATACTACAATTGCTACTACTGAAGTAATAATTGGCACAAATCTCTTTCCACTAAAGAATGAAAGGAACTTAGGTAGTTCAAGTGTATGGAATTTGTTATATAATTCCCCAGCTATAACCCCGCATAAGATTCCAACAAATTGGTTATTGATTTTTCCAAATGCTGGAGATACTTGATCAGCTGGAACACCAGTTAATTGAGCTACTGCTCCTGTAGAAAGTAAAGTTGTAACAACTTGGAATGCCACTAACCCTGCTAGAGCTGCAGCTCCATTTTTGTCTTTAGAAAGTCCAAAAGCAACACCGATTGCAAACAATATAGGCATATTATCTATAATTGCAGCTCCTGCTTTTATTAAGAATGCTGCAAGTTGGCTATTAGCTCCCCATCCAGTTGGGTCAATCCAATATCCAATTCCCATTAAAATTGCTGCTGCTGGTAGTACTGCTACTGGTACCATCAAAGCTTTTCCTATTTTTTGAAGATAACTAAACATAGTTCTCCCTCCTTAAAAATGTTTTGTTAATTTTTTTTTAACAAAATTTTGACATAAAAGAATTTATAATTCACTTATGAACTAATTATAGCATAAGAACAGGATTATTACCACTAGAATTTTATTTTTTTTGTTCTTTTTTCTAATTATTTTAACTATTTATATACATTATAATATTGATATATAAATATATTCTTTATAAACTTCTCTAATGCAAAATTTGTAATTTATAACTTTACTTTCATTTGAGTGATATATCGAAAAAATATTTTTAAAATTTTTAAATTATTGCATAAAAAAACTCCAGTAATTAAATACTGGAGTTAAAATTTTTATTATAAAATAAATCCACTAGCTATTACTTTTCTATCTTTATCATAGAAAACAACCCCTTGTCCAGGAGTAACAGCTCTAACCTTTTCCTCTATAAAGTGAACCTCTATGTTTCCATCAGCTAAAAGAGATAATCTACATTTGTGAAGTTGATCTCTTGAACGTGTTTTTGCCCAACACTCTAAGTTGTCTAAATCCTCTATTTTATCCATAGAGATAAGATTGATTTTTTCAGCTTTTAAACTATCCTTGAAAAGCATCTCATTGCTTCCAACTACAACACAGTTTCTTTTTGAATCTAGTTCTACAACATAAAGAGGTTTTTCAACTGCTATTCCTAGCCCTTTTCTCTGTCCAATTGTATAGAAAGATAACCCTTTATGTTTTCCTAAAACTTTTCCATCTGTATCAACTATATTTCCTTGTTTACCTGCTTTTCCCTTAGTAGCTTCCATTAAAAACTCTTTTAATTTTCCATCTTCAACAAAACAGATCTCTTGAGAATCTTTTTTAGCATAAACCCTTACTCCTAAAAGCTCAGCTAACTCTCTAACCTTTGATTTTTCTAAATCTCCTATTGGGAATTTTAGATATTTTAGATTCTCTTTATTCATTTGAGAAAGGAAGTAAACTTGATCTTTTCCCATATCGTCACCCATTGAAAGAACCCCATCTTTCAATTGAGTATAATGCCCAGTAGCCATAAAATCTGCCCCTTTAGAACGAGCAAAATCAATTAGTTTACCTAGCTTAATATATCTATTACATATCATACATGGATTTGGAGTTTTTCCATGCAGATATTCATCTACAAAATAATCAATTACCTTTTCTTTAAAATCCTTTGTTACATCAAGGAGATAGAAAGGAATACCTAAATCATCACAAACTTTTTTAGCGTCTTCATCTTCAGGTTTGCATGTTCTCATAGTGACACCGATTACATTGTACCCCTGTTTTTTTAGTAGATATGCCACTGTTGAGCTATCTACACCACCACTCATAGCCACAGCTATTGTAGTATTTTTGTTGTTTTCATCATATTCAAGGTATTTTGAAAACTCGTTGTTAATGTTATTCATATAAAACCACCTTTAATATTAAATTTGATTCTTATCTAAAAATGATTTGATTTAATGAATGAAATAGTGTGATTATTCCAAAAATAAAGATTATTAAACCTGATATTCTTGAAATTTTTATTAAATTTTCCTCAGTAATAGTTCTTCTCCAGTGAGAAAGAAGATATGTAGTTGTAAACCACTCTAAAGCTCCACCTATAAAAATACCACTACTTACCATAAAAGGTATATACTCACTATCAGAATCAAAAAGTCTTAAAGTTGTAAAGATAACCATAATGGTAAAAATACTTGAAATATTAGCAAGAGCTATAAAGAAAGTTGTAAAATAGTTTTGAATTAACCCAACAGGATCAGCTTCAACTTTTTTTAGTTTCATCTTATTTGACATTTTTTTAAGTCCTACAACTAAAAGGAATATAGCTATACCTGTTTCAAGATAACATTCATATTGTTTTACAATATCTTCCACTTGATTAAGAAAGAGTAGAGCTGTTAAACCATAAACAACATCTATGGTTACCATTCCTAGAGAGGATATATACCCCTCTTTTTGACCCTCTACCAATGTTTTTTCCATGCAATATATTCCAACTGGACCAAAAGGAAGCGAAAGAATTAAGCCAGTAATAATTCCTTTAAAAAATGTTAAGTCCAAAATACAACCTCCAACTATTGATTAATTATACTATTATTTTTACTTTATAAAAATAAATTTCCTTTAGAAAATAAAATTAATTTTAAATCATCTATTTTTTAGATAATCATCATTAAAATTATAACATAAAAAATTTTGAATTTCTATTTGTTATTAAAAAATGTAAGAAAAAAACAGAAAAATCTTATTTGAAACTTTTAGGG
>UQQO01000166.1 GCA_900543175.1 uncultured Fusobacterium sp. | reverse complement strand
GCAGGTACACTGCATATACATTATATTTTGTCAGAATATAAAAAAACAGGCTGCATATTTTAGGCGGCCTGTTTGTCTACTAATCTTTTTATTATTTTTTATAAAGAATTTTAGATTTTTAAAAATAAAAAAAGGCTTTGGTGTTAGCCTTTTTTACTAGAGCTGAATATTGCTACAAATTCTTTATAATGTTATTATACACAGCTTTCTTATATTTTTCAATGTTTTTTAAAATATTTGAGATTTTGGAGGGCTAAGGGTAGCCAATCCTTAAACCCCCCAAGGTTTGTTTTTTTTCGCAACTAGAACAGCTTTCCAACAACAAATTCAACAACAGATATTTTCATAAATGCCGTTAAAATTATAATTATTATAATCACTGCTGCAAGTACGCCATTGGTTAAAGGTTTTTTCATATAAGTTTCCCTCTAAAGAATTTTAAATGGACAAACCTTTTTGGTGTCATTGACCCACATATATTATACCATTTTTTTCTTTATAGGCAACAAATAGGCAACAAGTAGGCAACAAAATTAATTCAATAATTCGATTGCTTTTCTTAACTCATCAGTATCTTTATGAGTGTATATATTCTCAGTTGTATTAAAATTAATATATCAAATTTTTTAATTAAAAAATCCCCAGTAAATTAATACTGAAGATTTTAAATTTCTTATTTAGTTTGCTGTTATTTATATATGTCACTTCTATGGCCTATCTCAAGCACTAATATTGTAATTTTTTCATCTTCAATATCACACAATACTCTATAATTACCTACTCTATATCTCCAATAACCTTTTAAATTACCAATTAACGCTTTTCCATGAACTCTTGGATCTTCACAATCTACTAAATTTTTCTTTATCCATTTTAAAATCAATCTTTGTACAGAAGTATCTAATTTTTTTAAATCTTTTTTTCCTTGTTCTGAAAATTCAACTTTATAACCCATCTGTTTCATCAAATCCTAATTCTTTTACCAAATCATCAAATGAAGTTGTCTTCATTCCACTAGCTATATGATTTTTATAAGCTTTATCAGCTAACTTTATATCATATTCATCTTCTAGTTTTTCAAAGATTATTTTTTTTATATAACTTGAAATTCCAAGCCCTTCAAATTCAGAAACTTCTTTTAATATTTTTTCTTCATTTTCATTTAATCTCAAAGAAATAACAGACATTTTTATCTCCTCCTTTTATGTACTACTATTGTAATACATCAAAAAGAGAAAGTCAACATTTTTTCCAAACTTAAAAAATTATCAGATATAAAAAAAGGTCCTAAACTCACTAAGTTTAAGACCTAAAATATTTAAGTGACAACAAACTTTTTAATCTTACTTCACAGTACTAATATAATTTGTCATTATTCTTTTTAAAAATGGTATTGTCAATATTGCTGTCATAAAATCTGCAAAGGGAAGAGCTAACCAAATTCCATTGATTCCTAAAAACTTAGGAAGAATCAAAAGCCCAATAAATACAAAGACAAAACTTCTTGACATACATATTACATTAGAAACCTTAGCTCTATCTATTGCTTGAAGATAAGCTATATTTACAAAGTTAAATCCTAAGAATGAAAGAGCTGCTGAATACAAGATAAACCCTTTTGCTGACTCTTTTATCAGCTCAACATCTGAAGTAAAGATATTTACCATATATTTACCTAAAAACACTATTGCAATAAGTGATATTATTGAGATTACAAAAGTAACCTTATGAGTATAGATAAGAATTTTCTTTATTCTTCCAAAGTTCCTTCTTCCGTAGTTGTAGCTTACAATAGGTTGTATTCCTTGAGAAAGCCCAGTAAATAGCATTCTAAATAGCATAAAACTATATGAGATAATTCCATATGCTGATGTAGCAAAAACCCCAGCCTCTTTCATAAAAGCTATATTTAACAAAACTGTGATTATAGCCACAGCAAATTCTAGTACAAAAGATGGAAACCCTATATTAATTATCCTTTTCATTATTCTAAAATCTAAATTTTTCCAAGATAGATCTAATTTGAAAGTTGACCCAACAAAGTGTCTACAAAGATATATAGCTGCTACTATTTGACTAATGGCAGTGGCATAAGCTCCCCCCTCTATACCTAAATGAAATTTAAAAATAAATAGATAGTCTAGTACTATATTCATTCCTGCTCCAATAAGAGTTGACTTCATAGCCCTTTTAGGTGCATTATCACTTCTAACAACTGCATTTAAAGAGGTAGCTATCATTAAAAATGAAGTTGACACAGTACAAGGATACATATACCCCTTGATCATTGGCAACAGCTCTTCACTTGCTCCCAATGCCATCATTACTGGATTTGTAAACAAAAATATTGCTATTGCAACTACAATATACACTACAATATTTAGAAAAATTATGTGTGAAAAATATCTATTTTGATATTTTATATCACCTTTTTTAAAGGTTATAAGTGTTGCTCCCCCTATTCCAAACATCAAACTAAGTGCAACTGTAAAGTTAATAATTGGATACCCTATATTTACAGCAGCAATTCCATTACTTCCTACCCCTCTTGTAATAAAAATTCCATCAGCCACTGTGTATAAAAATGTCATAATCAAACTTATAGTAGCTGGCATAGCAAAGCTAATAAGTAGTTCAGGAAGACTTCCATTTTCCAAATCTAACTTTTTCTTCATACCACTCCCCCTAAATTTTATAAAATTTATATGTTATATATATGTTTTATATTATTATACTAAATTTAAAAAAAATTTCAATATAAAAAAGCCATTAAACCATAAATTTTAATGACTTTATACAATTTAAAAATATTTTAAAAGTAACATCAACTCTTTATAACTTTTCTGCTCAATGAGAGCATTCTCCTCTTTTCTTACAATAAGCCTATCTATTCTAACTAAAATAAATGCCAATGCCATTTTTAATATTCCCATATCCAATAACTCACTCTCTTTAGAAGTTAATTTCCGAATACTTTCATAGGCATCTAAAAATATTTTTATATACTTCTCCTCTTGAGCAAAGTTAAATCTCTTAATTCTAATCCAAAAATTAATCACAATTCCAATATCAAAAATAAAGGGAGCAGTTGTAGCATCATTAAAATCAAGAATCCCTACAATTTTCCCATCTTTGACAAAGACATTATCTGGAAAAATATCATTGTGTATAATTCCCTGTGGAAGAGAGGTAAAATCTATTTTTGACAGCTTATTATACAGTTTTGAAATCTCATCTATATCACCCTTTGGAATATTAACAGAGCTCAAATTTAACTTTTTAAAATAATAATTTTCATCTATTCGTGTTTTTCTACTTATAACTTTATTCTCAGAAAATTTATGAAGTTTTCCTAATAAGATACCAATCTCTTTAAGATAATCAGTTGTAATCTTTTCTATTTTTTCCCCATCAATATAGTAAAAAAGGCTCATAAGTTTATTATTATACCTTATTAAAGTCTCACCAGATTTAGTTTCACATGGAATTGTACAAGGAATTATCTTATTTAATTCCAATAAAAAATCTAGCTCCTCTTTTTCAGACTCAAAACTTCTATTTCCCTCTAGAACTCTTAAAATAAATCTTCCTCTATCTGTATTTAAAAGATAGTTACTATTTAAAATTCCCTCTGGAATACCTTCAAAGGAGTATACCACTAAATCATATTCTTTTGCTATATTATTTATGTCCTCTTTACTTAAATATGTATAAACTGCCATATCTTCCTCTTTTTCCTCTTTTAATTTCTCCCTAAATTTTAACATTTTTATAGAAGTTTTAAAAGGGAATTTTCAATATAAAATAAATATTATTCAAAAATATAGATTTCATGTTATAATCTTATAAAAAAAACAGGAGTGAAGAGATGAATTTTGATTTAATACTATTTGATATAGATGGTAC
>UQQO01000165.1 GCA_900543175.1 uncultured Fusobacterium sp. | reverse complement strand
TAGTATTGTCCGATAATCTATTAAATAAAAATATTTTAAAACCAACAACACCAAAAAACAAATTAAACTATTATTTTCCAATATAAAAAGGTAAAAAGGTAAAAATTTAAAAAATAGGGTATAGAAAAAATTATATATTATTCTTATAAAGAAACATGAATCCTAGCAAAAGAAAAAGGTAAAAACCTAACATAAAAAAAGTAAAGGTATTTTATATACTACTATCACAAGCAGGAACAAAATCAAATGAAAGGAGGTTTAGTTTAAATGAATAGTTTTTTTATAAGTCTAGGTGGAGGAAATGAGATAGGAGCATCTAGTTACTATCTTCATATTGATGGAATGAATTTTCTTTTAGATGCTGGGTTGAGATATGTAAATAGAAAAAGATATCCAGCTTTTAGTGAGCTTTCAAAGTTTCAATTTATAGATGGAGTCAATGATTTAGATGCTATCTTTATATCTCATGCTCACTATGATCATAATGGAGCATTACCTTTATTAGTTTCAAAGTTAGTAGAGAAAAAAGATATATTTTGTAGTGAATATACAAAAAAATTTAGTGAGATTCAATTAAATATATTGAAGAAAAAAATGGGAATTCCACAATATGAACTCTATGAAGATGTTATGGTAGATAGAACTTTGGGAATGATAAAGGAGTGCCCAATCAATCAAAGAGTTACAAATAAAGAGTATAACTTTACTCTCTATGATAGTGGACATATTCCTGGAGCTACTATGATTTATTTAGAGAGAGGAGAGAAAAAAGTGCTCTATACAGGAGATTTTTCAGATAGGGAGTATGCTATCACAAAAAGATATAATCTTCCAACAATAGAAAACCTTGATCTTTTAATTATTAATTCTACATATGCTCATAGAAAGGAAGATATAGATAGTTGGAAATTGGGAGAGAATCAATTAAAAAAGGTGTTGGAACATATAAAGTTATACAAGAAAGTTAATCTAAAAATAAATCATGTAAATCAAGGAATGGAACTAGCTATATTTCTCAATGAGGAATTAGAAAACAAAGGAAATGAAAATATAAAAATATATGTAGATGAACCTGTATACCAGATGCTTTCAGTTTTAAAGGTGGGAGAAAAGAGAGAGTATAAAAATATTTACTTATATCAAGGATATAAAAGGGGGGATAGTTGTGATATATATATCAGTTTGAAAAATAGAGAGGAGCTAAAAAATATAGTGGCATTGAATCTAAATTACTCTTTACATAGTTCGTATCAAGGGATAAAAGAGTTAATCTTAAATTTAAACCCTAAAAAGACTTTAATAACTCACTATTCAGAGGAGAATATGACAGATGATCTTATAAAAGATTTAGAGGAGTTAGGGTATTTTAATTGTGAATATGTAAAAAATGAAGAGATATATGATTTCTAAAAAGGGAGGAAGAAAAGTGAAATATGAATTTGAATTAAAAAGAGCTACAAAAAGATATATTGAAAATAATAAATTAGAGGAAGTTAAAAATGGAATAAATGTGAGAATATATACATTGGTAGTTGAACTTCTATTAAAAAATGAGGATATAAAGACAAATATTTTAATGTACACATTAAATAATGCCTTCTCTCCAGAGGATATAGTTAAATTTAGAAAGAAGTTTTTTAAGGAGATAATAGGGGATACAGATGAAAAAGATTTTGGAATAGATCAGATACTTAAAATTCAAAAACACTTGGGAATAAATACAATAGAGAGAAAGCATATTTTCTTAGAGAGAACTAGAGAACTAACAGATTTATTTTTACAAGGGTGTAATGGTGACAAAGAGAAGTACCTTGAATTTAAAGAAAAATATGAGGAGTATATCTTTAACAAAACTTTTGATACTGAAAACTATACTTTAAAAAAGTATCTACCTTTTAGCATTTTAAATCTATTGATTATAAATAATGATCTTGGATTAAATGATAGGACAATTGAAACTTTAAGAAAGATAAAATTAGAAGATGTGAAATACTATATAGCTATTTTAAAGAAAGAGTTAGATTTTCAATTTGATATGAAAAAGAGAAGAAGATTTTCAAAATTAGATGAGATAAAAAAGTTAACTGTTTCAACTCCTCTTACTCTTCAAAATAATCTTAGTAGTGTAACACTAGAAACTTTAAAACTTGAAAATGAACAGTTAAAAAGTAGCTTGAACTTATGTGAAAGAAATTTTGAAAAGACTTTAGAGACAATGGAAGAGGAGATAAATAATGCAATAAGTGACAGATTAAAAGATTTCTTTATAGCATTGAACTCAGCTCAATATGGAAATTTTTTAGATAAGATGCCATTGATTGAGGAAACATTAAAAAATATTAGAAAGAACAAAGAGCAAAAACCATCGCAAGATATAAATAGAATATTGATATCAGTTAAAAATATTATTAAATTCTTAAAAGATCAGGGAATCACTCCAATAAGAGAGATTAACTCAATTTTTGAGGGAGATGTAGATGATATTGATGAGATGGATTATGTAGGTGAAGAGTTTATAGGAGATGAAACAAAACTATTAAAAATAGTGGCTCCTGGTTATAGATATGAAGATATTATAATTTCTATTCCGAAAGTTGAAGAGGTGAAAGAGTAATGGCAGAGAATTTATATTATGGAATTGATTTAGGAACAACAAACTCAGCAATAGCTTATGGATATGTAGATAGTAATAAAAAAGTTACTACACAGGTATGTAAAATAAATAGATATGGGAGAGAGGGAGGAATAGAGGCAAAGGAAACTCTTCCCTCTGTAGTATACTATAAATATGATATGAAAAAAAATTGCTATAATCCTATTATTGGGGATTTTGCAAAAAATCAGTTTGGAAAAAAATATGGTAGTGTTATGAAATCAGTTAAAAACTATATGGGGGAAATTGTAACACTACCTTTAGATGAAAAGATAGAGGATAAAAGACCTCAAGATGTTTCAGCTAAGATATTGAATCATCTAGTTTTAGGAATAAAAGATAAATTATCATTAGCTGAAACTCCTAAAAATATAATAATAACTATCCCTGCATCCTTTGATCCAGACCAACGTCGTGCAACTTTAGAGGCAGCAGAGATAGCAGGAATTAATGTAAAGGATAAAAACGGAAATTACCTTGATAATATTCTATTAAGTGAACCAAAGGCAGTTATATATAATATTGCCAATATGATCTCTAACAAAGAGATACCTTTAAATGTTTTGGATTTTTCAGAAAAGAAAAATGTCTTAGTATTTGACTTAGGAGGGGGAACATTAGATGTAGCTCTATATTGTGTATATGATAATAAGGAGTTTAATTTTCCAATAATAGATGAACTAGCTATTGGAAGATATACTCAAATAGGTGGAGATAGTTTTGATGAGTTACTATCTAAAAAATTAGTAGATGATTTTATTGAGTATAATGGTTGTTCTCCAGATGAGCTAGATTTAGATGAGTTGGCACAACTTATGGAGAGTAGAGCAGAATTTTTAAAATTAGAGTTAAGTGATAAAGTTTTCAATGCTAAATTTGCTGGATCTCAAGTTTCAGATGATGAGGAGTTTGAGATCTCTGAAATGGATATATATAAGGGGATGGAGTTTGAAGATTATCTCACTAAAAGTGATATTGAAAAAGTTTATGAGCCTATCTTAGGTAGACATTTAACTTTAGATGATATAAATAGAATAGAGAAACTTGTATCTGATGAGAATATGAAAAACATAGTATTTCCAATTTTAGATGTTTTAGCTAAATATAAAAGAGGTGGAAATGATGTAAAGATAGATGCAGTTATTTTAAATGGGGGAATGACTAAATTTTATCTGATAAAAGATAGAATAAAGGAGCTATTTAATATAGAGCCTATCACTGTAAATGATCCAGATTTAGCAGTGGCAAAAGGGGCAGCGTTTTTTCAATACTGTAGTGAGAAAGTAAATTTTTTAGAGAAGATTCAAAATACACCATCAATTTTAACTGAGGGAAAAGAGGAAAAAAATATTGTTGAGTTGAACAATCTAAAGAATTTTGAAAAAGAGATAGATATTATAAAAAATAGTTCTAATTTAAATAATGGCGAAGCTACTCGTCTAACTTTAGGAAATGTAATTGTAAATGAAA
>UQQO01000164.1 GCA_900543175.1 uncultured Fusobacterium sp. | reverse complement strand
TATTTTACTTATATAATGTGTATAAACATATGTTTTTCCTGTCTAATATCTTCTGGCGTTTTTGTTGCCTTAGAGTTATTAAGTTAGAGAAATTTAATTATTAAACTATAACCCTCTTTAATCTAGGGCTTAATAGACATATTAACTCAACAATATGTACATTTAGTTTAAAAAAAACATCATTAAAATCAGGATAAAGAATAACTTCATCTCCGATTTTAACACTTTCATCTACTTGGATAAAAGAGTTATCCATAGTGATTGAATTTATTATAAATTTTTTTCCATTTATTACACATTGAGTAAATGTATTAAGTTTTAAAAATCCATCTCCATATCCAATTTTAATCTTTGCAATATTCTCATCTCCAACTATTTTAGTGCTCTCCTTAGTTGAATAAGCTAGATATTTCTTGTTTTTTAGTTGACGAATACTATCAATTTTTCCCTTTAAAGTTAAAACTTGCTTTATATTTTCCATATGTATTCCCGGCTCTTGAATACCATATATATAGATTCCCGGTCTAATATGAGTAAAAAAGTTGCTGTTTCCATGTAGGTATATTCCCTCACTATTTTGAATATGTGTCATTTGAAATCTATCTTTTCCTAAAAATAGAATTACTTTTTTAAACTCTTCAATTACCTCTGCTCCTTCATCTTTTTCTAAAGCATACAGATGTGAATATATTCCACTAAATTTAAGATCATATTTTTCAATATACTCTTTTAGCTCTTCAACCTCTTGAAAGAAGATCCCATTTCTCCCAAAACCAAAATCTATTTTTATCTGTATCTGTTCAGTTGGAACTCCCTTCTCAACCATATTTTTTAAATCTTCAAAAGTATTGGCTGATAGTATAATTCTGCTATCTAAATTAGGATAATCCTCTTGATCAACAGTTTCAAAAATTAAAATTTTACAATCTTTTAAATTTTCATTTTCTAAAATTTTATACCCCTCACATAGACGAGCCACAGCAAACTCTTTAACTCCACTCTCATATAAAATAGATGATACAATATTAATATCATGCCCATAAGCATTGGCTTTTAAAACTGGCAACAGTTTTGAGTTATAAGTTTTTTGCAGATAATTGTTATTATAAATTAGATTTTCTTTAGATATCTCAATATAAAATGGATTTGAACTCATAATTTACTCCTTAAATTCCATATTTCTCTTTTAATTTATCAATAGTTCCATCATTTAGCATCTCTTGTAAAATTGTATTTACTTTATTATGAACCTCTGTATCTTTTAAATTAAATGCCATAGCTTTATCTTCACCAGTTACCTCTCCAACTATTTTTATCTCTGGATTATTTTTAACATAGCTTTCAGCTACCTTACTATCAAATAATATTGCATCAATTTTTTGAGATTTTAATGCTAATACAGATGCTGTATTACTTGAAAATGGAACAATTATTGCATCTGGAAACTTCCCTTTTATAATATCAGCCTCTGTTGTTCCCAATTCAACACCAAATTTCTTGTTGTTAAACTCTTCTATTGAAGTAGTAGAATTACTTTTTAAAGCAATTAAAGATACCGCTGGTTTAATGTATGGAACAGAGAAGTTTACATATTTTTGTCTCTCCTCATTCAATGTCATTCCAGCAATTACCATATCTACTTTTTTAGATTGTAAAGCAGAGATTAAACCATCAAAGTTCATATTTACCCATTCATATTTAAACTTTCCTCTCTTAGCTATCTCATCCATTATATCTGCATCAAATCCCTTTATCTTTCCATCTTCTATATACTCATAAGGTGGAAACTCTGCATTAGTACCCACTTTGTAAACAAGCTCTTTACTATCTTTTCCACAAGCTATAAGTAATACACCTAATAAAAATGCCAAAATAATCTTTTTCATAAAATCATCCTCCTAAAAAATTGTAAATAAAAAAATACCATCCTTATATAGACGGTATTTCTAAAAATAAAAAATATATATCAAATCAAAAAATATTAATAGAATAAAGTCAATTAAGGAAAATAAAACAGTATTTAATTGTATAGTTTATTTTCCTGTTCCTTAACATCATTCTACCTCCATTTAGTAATTTATTAAATGTAACCTATCACAAATCTTTTTATTTGTCAATAATTTTTTTGTATATAAAAATTGTATATCTGCATTTAATTTTTTATATTATCATTTTTTTAATTGTGATATTAAAATCTTAGAAAATAATTTTTTAAATTGAGGTGATCAATATGAAGATTGTAATAAATAATGGATTTGTTATAGATCCTAAAAATAGTATTAATGATTATCTAAATTTAGAGGTTACAGATGGAAAGATAAGTAAAATATCTAAAGATAAACTTGTTGGAGATTGTGAGATAGATGCTAAAAATCTATGTGTAACACCAGGATTTATAGATATTCATATGCACGAAGATATTATGAAAGATGGAAAGATACAGATTGATATTTTTGAGAGAATGTTAAAAATGGGAGTTACCACAGCAGTTGGAGGAAACTGTGGTATAGGTCCAAATAATATTGGTGAATATTTGAAGGAGTATGAGAAAAATCCTCTTATAAATTTTAAAATGTTACTTCCTCATAAGGTTTTAAGAGATCATATAGGAGCAGAGGATAGATATGCCTCTCTTTCATCAGATGAGATTGAAAAGATGTATAGATATGGGGAAAAGTTAATAAAGGAAAACAATCTTTTAGGTATTAGCTTTGGAATTGAGTATATTCCTGGTATAAACAGAGAGGAACTTGTAAATCTAGCTAAATTAGGGAAAAATAAGATAATAGCTGTTCATCTGAGAAAAGATGGAGATGATATTATAGAGTCTTGTGAGGAGTTTTTTGAAATTGCCAAATATGTAAACTCACATTTTCAAATATCACATATTGGTAGTATGGCTGGATATGGACAAATGGAGAAATTTTTAAACTATATTCAAGATAAAATTAATAATGGTTTGGATATAGGTTGTGATTGCTATCCTTACACTGCTTTTAGCACTCACATTGGATCTGCTGTATTTGATGATGGATATATTGAATCTCATGGTGGTGACTACTCTAAATTAGAGGTTTTAGATGGAAAATACAAGGGGCAAAGATGCACAATAGAGATTTTTAATAATCTACGTAAAAATTCACCAGATACTTTAGTGGCTGGTCATTTAATGGTTGATGAGGATATTAAAATAGCTTTTCAAAATAAAAATGTAGTTGTTGCAAGTGATGGCCTTCTTTCAGAAAGTGGAAATGGACACCCTAGAGCTGTTGGAACTTTCCCTAAATTTTTGAGAAAATATGTGTTAGATGATAAGATTATGAGTTTATCAGAGGGAGTTGCAAAGGTTACTAGCCAACCAGCAGATCTCTATGAACTTGAGGCTGGAACTCTTTCAATTGGAGCTAGTGGAGATATTACAATTTTTTCATTGGATGAGTTAAAGGATAATGCCACTTTTGAGAAATTAATCTCACCTAGTGGGATAAAATATGTGCTAGTTAATGGAAAGATAGTTTTAAAGGATGGTGAGATAATCTACTAATAGCTTTTTCTTGCTTAGAAATTTTCAAATATTGTATTTAGCTCTAATTGTGGTATAATATTGTTATAAAAGAAAAGGAGAAAAAATGAGTAGAGAAGAGAGAGTTAAAAATAAATTTGTTGGAGCACATGTAAGTACATGTGACCATAAAGGTACATTTTCTGATAAGACAAAAAACAAGTTTTTAGGACCACATGTATCTGCATGTGTCTAAAAGAGTATATTTTTAATTTGTTCTGTTTTAGGATATTGCCTATTTTCTCAAATAAAAAGCCCTGCATTTAGAATGCAGGGCTAAATATTAAGATATATCTCAACTTCAAAATCATCTTTTGGAGTTTTTTTATTTTTATGTACTACTATTTTTTTTACAATAATTCTTAAAACCCTATTAGCATCTTCTATATTTGAAAAGTCTATTTTAGAAAAATAATCTTGTATCATTTCATTATTATTTTTTTCTACTTGATTTTCTTCATTACTTTTTTTCTGCTTTTCAAAATTAGCTATTTTAGTTTCAATATCTTTTTTTTCTTCCAGATATTTTCCTTTTGGGATCTCATCATCTAAATACAACTCGTAAATTTTATTTAATCTTTTTTTTAGCTTTTTTATAGTTGCATCTACTTTTTGAA
>UQQO01000163.1 GCA_900543175.1 uncultured Fusobacterium sp. | reverse complement strand
TCAGAATGCCGTAACAGCTCTTTAGCTTGTAAAAAATCATTATTATAGTAACTTTTTAATCCTCTAAAAAAATAATCTTCAGCTGAATTTTTTTGAAAATTATTATCAATAGAAAGCTTCTCTAAATTTTTAGTAATAGAGTAATTTAAAATTTTATTGTAAATAATAGAGGACTCTAACTCTTTATTATTTGATTTTTTATAGAAAATAAGAAGAATTAGAAAA
This sequence comes from uncultured Fusobacterium sp., assembly GCA_900543175.1. GTDB lineage: Bacteria > Fusobacteriota > Fusobacteriia > Fusobacteriales > Fusobacteriaceae > Fusobacterium_A. The sequence goes on along the minus strand of UQQO01000163.1, from coordinate 3,963 downwards.
GTTAAAATTGTTGTAAAATAAATTAAATATCTTTTTTTCATCTATTCTCCTTAAAGATATTATTTTTTCTCCAATATCTCTTTTTGATATTTTTTAGAGATATCCATCATCATCTGAATAAACTCAACATAATATTTTTTATATTTTTCCTCTTGTATAAGAGAAGAATTTTTTTTAATAACCTCTTGTTCTCTTTTTTCATCAAAGATAGGAAGATTATTTTCTATTTTATAGCTGATAACATCTTCTACCGCTTTCATTCTCTCTTCAAAAAGAGAAGCAATCTCTCTGTCTATTTCATTGATTTTAACTCTAGCTTTTTCAATTTTATTCATAATAAAAACCCCTTATATTGTTAATTTATAATATATTATATCATTTTTTTTATAGTACATCTAGAAAAGAAAAAGAGATAAAAATACAACTTCTTGTAGAAAAACTTAATCTCTGATAAAATTAAAATATTAGTGAAGTAGTAGAGGTGAAAAATGAAAATTTCAGTAGATTTAAAAGAGAATAGCTATGATATTTTAATAGAAGATGGAATTTTAAATAGAGTTGGAGAATATATTGATCTCAATAGAAAAGTTATGATAATAACTGATAGTGGAGTTCCTAAAGAGTATGGAGATATATTGTTAAGTCAATGTCCTATGGGAGAGATAATAGTTGTTGAGCAGGGGGAGCAATCAAAAAGTTTTTCAACATATGAAAGAATATGTAGAAAACTTTTAGAAAGTAACTTTCATAGAAAAGATCTGATAGTCGCTTTAGGTGGTGGAGTTATAGGAGATTTAGCAGGATTCTGTGCTTCTACCTATATGAGAGGAATAGATTTTATCAATATTCCAACTACCACTCTTTCTCAAATAGATAGTTCAATAGGGGGAAAAACTGCTATTAATTTAGGAGATACAAAAAATATAATTGGTGCTTTTTATCAACCTAAGAAAGTATTTATTGATTTTAAAACTTTAGAAACTTTATCAGAGAGAGATTATAATAATGGTATGGTAGAGGCTTTAAAAGCAGGATTAATTTATGATAGAGAGATATTTGAACTTTTTGAAATTGGAGATATTAAAGAGAGATATAGAGATATAATTATAAAATCTATCTTAGTAAAAAAAGATGTTGTGGAAAAAGATGTGAGAGAGCAAAGTTTAAGAAAAATATTGAATTTTGGACATACAATAGGACATGGAATAGAGGGATATTTTAATTTTAATGAGCTTTTACATGGAGAGGCAGTAGCTTTGGGAATGTTGCCTATGATTGAGGATAATAATTTAAGAGAGAGAACAAAAAAAATTATTGAGAAGTTAAATATAAGAACAGATATTAACTACGATAGGGAAAAAGTTTTTAAGTTGATGGTTAAAGATAAAAAAGCTGATAGTTCTAAGATAACTCTTGTAAAAGTAAAGGAGTTAGGAAGTGCATATTTAAGTGATGAAACTTTTGAACAATGTAGAAAATATTTAGATTAGGAGATATTATGCAAAGTGTAATTGGAAATAGTATAAAATTAAGTCTTTTTGGTGAATCTCATGGAAGTATGATAGGAGTTGTAATTGATGGATTAGCTCCTGGAATAAAATTAGATACTGAATTTATTCAAGAGCAACTTGATAAGAGAAAACCTAAGGGAAAAATCTCAACTCAAAGACATGAGGAAGATGATTTTAAAATAGTTAGTGGATATTTTAATGGATATACAACAGGGACACCACTGTGTATTATGATAGAAAATAAAGCTCAAAAAAGCAAAGATTATGAGAAAACTAGAGATTTAATGAGACCATCACATGCTGATTATACAGCTGAAAAAAAATATCTAGGATATCAAGATTTTAGAGGTGGGGGACATTTTTCAGGGAGAATTACAGCTCCATTGGTAGCAGTAGGGGCAATATGTATTCAAATATTGAGGGAAAAAGGGATAGTTTTAGGAACACATATATTGAAATGTAAAGATGAAAGAGATAGAAATTTTTCATTAGATGGAGAAGAGTTAAAGAGAGAGATAGAGGCTGTAAATAACAGATATTTTCCTGTTTTTGACAATGAAAAAGAGGAAAATATGAAAAGAGTAATAGAAGAGGCAGGAAAAAATCTAAATTCAGTAGGGGGAATTTTAGAAACAGCAGTGATAGGAGTTCCTAGTGGAGTTGGAGAACCTTATTTTAATTCTATTGAAAGTATTTTATCACATCTGCTATTTTCTATTCCAGCAGTAAAAGGGGTAGAGTTTGGAGCAGGATTTTCAATAACTGATATGTTTGGTAGTGAGGCAAATGATAGCTTTTACTATAATGAAAATGGAGAGGTAAAAACTAAGAGCAATAATAATGGTGGAATCAATGGTGGAATTTCCAATGGAATGCCTATAATAATAAAAACAGCAATAAAACCTACACCATCAATTTACAAAGAACAAGAGAGCATAGATATTTCTAAACATGAGAATATAAAATTTAATATTGAGGGGAGACATGATCCAGCTATTATTCACAGAGCAAGAGTTGTAGTTGATTCAGTTGTAGCCTTTGGAATTTTAGATCTTTTATGTATGAGATATGGTTATATGTTTATGAGAAAGGAAGAGATAGATGAAAATTAAGATTTATCCATCAAAATGTAGTGGAGAGATAAAAATTCCATCATCTAAGAGTATGGGACATAGGGCAATAATATGTGCATCTTTAGCTAATGGAAAAAGTATAATAAGTAATTTAGATTATTCAGATGATATTTTAGCTACTATTGATGGAATGAGAAAACTTGGAGCTAATATCCAATGTGAAAAAGATAGATTGATAATAGAGGGGATAGAAAATTTTGATAGTTTAAAAGATAAGATAATTGATTGTAATGAGTCAGGATCTACACTTAGATTTTTTATACCAATATTTTCTTTAACAGGAGAGAAAATTAGTTTTATTGGTAAAAATAGGCTATTAAAAAGACCACAAAAAATATATGAAAAGATTTTTAAAGAACAAAATCTATATTATTTTCAAGATGAAGATAAGATTGAGATAAAAGGGAAATTAAAAGCGAAAGAGTATTTTATTGATGGAAATATAAGCTCTCAATTTATAAGTGGACTTCTATTTACACTACCACTTTTGGAAGAAAATTCTATTATCAATATAAATCCACCTTTTGAATCAGCTTCATATATAGATTTGACAATGGAAGTTTTAAAAGAGTTTGGCATTACTATAAATAAAGTTACACCTTTAAGATTTGAAATTCAAGGGGGACAAAAATACAGAGCAAAGGATTATAAAGTTGAGGGAGATTTTTCACAACTGGCATTTTTTGCTGTATTAGGTGTTTTGAATAATGATCTGAAATGCACTGGAGTTAAACATAATTCTAAACAAGGAGATAAGGCAATTATAGATATTTTAAAGAAAAGTGGAGTTAAGATAGAAGAGATTGAGGAAGGGTATCTAATTTATAAAGGTAAAGTAAAAGGTTGTGAAATTGATTTAGGAGATTGCCCAGATCTTGGACCTATTTTAAATGTACTAGCAATGTATGGAGAAGGAAAGTTTAAGATATTTAATGCTGGTAGACTTCGTCTTAAAGAGAGTGATAGAATCTCTGCAATGGAAGAGGAGTTAAAAAAATTAGGGGTAGAGATAGAAACAACTGAAGATGAGATTAAAATTTTAGGAAAGAGAAATTATTTAGGGAATATAGAAGTTTTTGGGCATAAGGATCATAGAATAGTTATGAGTTTAGCTATAGCAGGAACAATGTTAGATAAGCCTATAATTATTGATGGAGCAGAGGCAGTAGAAAAATCATATCCTAAATTTTTTCAAGATTTAGAAAGTTTAAATATAAAAATTGAGTATTTATAAAATATAATTTATAATACTAATAATTAAAGTAAAAATAGATTATCCCTAACATCAAGTTGACGTAATTTGGAAGTGAATATTAGAA
>UQQO01000162.1 GCA_900543175.1 uncultured Fusobacterium sp. | reverse complement strand
ATATAGAAGTATTACATTTTTGAGCTAATTCTTTTATAGATATAGTTGGAATAATTTTATGATTATCTAAAATGTAATTAGCTATAATAACTTCTACTTTAGGATATAATTCATTATTATCTCTACACTTTTTTAAATTTGAAAAAAAAGAATACATATTAATCTCCTATTTTTTATTCATGCTTTAAATATTCTCTCATTTCTATCTTTAAAAGATTTGCTCTATTTCCATAAATAATTTGAATACCATTATCAACTAAAACTGCCCCACTAGCCCCTAAATCTTTTTCAAAAATTTTTATATCTTTAATTTTTGAATTATTTTCCAAAGTTAATCTAAGTCTTGTAAAACAAGCATCAACTTTCAATATGTTTTCTCTTCCTCCAACAGCTTCAATTATTTTATTTAAAAACTCTACTGAAACATTTTTATTTATAGAACTCTCTTTTATATCGTCTTCTATATCTCCATCAAAATTTTCTTCTCTTCCTGGAGTTTTTAAGTTTCTTTTTTCAATATATATTTTAAAAGTAAAATAGTATAAAACAAAATATATAGGACCGACTATTAAAAGATAATACCAATGAGAACCTTTATTTGAATTTAGTATACCATTAAATATAAAAGAAAGTAAAGGTCCTCCAAAACTTGATGGTCCAGGAATATTTATTTGAAGAATATAAGTTAAAATATATGCTATTCCAGCAAAGAATGAATGAATAATAAATAAACCAGGTGCTACAAATAAAAATGCAAATTCTAAAGGTTCAGTTATTCCCATTAAAGCGCATGGCAAAACAGCTGCTGTCATTAAAGCTGCTACTTTCTTTTTATTTTTAGGCAATGATGTTTTATAAATTGCTAGTGCCGCTCCAGGTAATCCAAACATTGCAAAAAGAACTTTACCATTCATTACAAATCTTGTAATATTTACATCAAATTTTGCTGTAGGAGAACTTAAAATAGCATTATAAATATTTACAGCTCCTTCAACCATAACTCCATCAATATTCATATATCCACCTAATTGTGTAAAGAAAAATGGTAAATAAATAAAATGATGTAATCCAAACGGAAGTAATAGTCTCTCTGATAAACCATATAAAAATGCTCCACTTGCTCCTATTGAATTAATTATATCTGAAGATTTAATTAATAAATGTTGAATAGGTGGGAATATAAAAGCTAATAAAATTCCTAAGATACTTGAACATATAATTGAAAGTGCTGGTATAGCTCTTGTTCCATTAAAAATTGATAAAATTGCAGGTAATTGAATTTTATAAAATTTATTATGAATATATGCAATTAAAAATCCAACTAAAATCCCTCCAAATACCCCTGTATCTAAAGTTAAAACCCCTAATATTTGTTTTTGACCAATTAATAAATTTTTGGGATCCAAATCTCCTGTAAAAATCAAGAAACTTCCTAATATAGTATTCATTGTCATATATCCTAAAAAACCACTAAGTGCAGCAGTTGCCTTTTCACTTTTAACAAAACCATAAGATATACATATTGCAAAGATCACAGGAATATTATTATTAACAACATTTCCTGCATCTTTTAAAATATTAAAAAAAATAGTTATATGTTTTAAAAAAGGAAAAATTTCTAAAATTTTTGGATTTGTAAATCCACTTCCTATCCCAACCAAAATTCCAGCTATTGGTAATATTAAAACTGGTGCCATTAGAACTTTTCCCAATTTTTGAAATTCACTAAATAGTCTATTCTTATTCATATATTCCCCCTAAATTAATAAGATTCTTTTTCTAATTTTGGCCAAAATTCACCATTTGCTTCTATTAAGTCATCTAAAATTGCTCTAGCTACATTTGTTGATGGAATTGTTTTATTTATTGCTATTGCTTGAAGAGCTTTATCATATGAATTTTCAAAATAAGCATCAACAGCTAATTTTTCAGAAGCAGCCTGATTTTCTATTAAGCCTTTATAAAAAGTTGAAATAGGCTTTCTTGCTATTGGCTCTGGCCCCCAACTTCTTAAATAAGCTGGTACTTCTACCATAGTATCAGCTGAAATATTTGGAATAGCGCCATTATTCTCTACAATAACTAAATATCTATATCCTTTATTATAGGCAATTGAAGCAGCTGCATCCACTATAAAATCTCCAAAAACAGTAAATTCTTGTACTGGGCTTTTATATTCCGAAGGATTAGCTAAATATTTATGATATTCTTCTATCATCTCTTTTTCTCTTCCATTGATTACCATATCTGCTCTAGTATAGTTAGGATCCATTTTTTTAACTATATCTGAAGAATACAAATAGTATTGTAAATAGCTGTTAGGTAAATATTCTGGGTAATCTTTTATTATTTCAGCATATTGCTTCCATGTTTTTTGCCAATCTTTATCTTTATGATGTCTATCACTACATGCTGTCATTCCATTAGTTAAAATCATTTCTCTTAACTCTGGTAATCTATCTTTTCCAGTTTTATCATAAAGAGCTGTAAACCATCCGAAATGATTTAATCCAAAGTATTCTGGATCCAATTCTGTCCAATCTTTTAAGCCCAACATTTTGCTATAAGATAATAAAATTGCTACTGGCATATCACATATATTCAAAATTCTTTCATTTTTAAATTCTCTTCTTGTTGCTTCGGCTACAACTGCAGCTGGATTTGAATAATTTAATATCCAACAATTTGGAGAATATTTTTTAGCTTGTTTTATTATTTCTATAACAGCTGGAATTGATCTAATTCCATAAGAAATTGATCCTCCAGGACCACAAGTTTCTTGTCCTACAACTCCATATTTTAACGGAATTTTTTCATCAAAACTTCTCATTTTTAGTCCACCTTGTCTTATTTGAGCAAAAACAAAATCAACATTAGTAAAAGCTTCTTCGTAATTAGAAGTAGAAATTACTTCTAAATTATCATAAGTTTCATTTATAAATTGGGACATAATTGATTTAACCATATTCATTCTTTCTTCATCAATATCAAACAAAATTAATTTTTTTAATGGGAACTCCTCTTTTTTTTGCAATAAACTTTGAATTATTCCTGGTGTATGTGTACTTCCTGCTCCTGCAATTACAACTGTGTTTTTTTTCATTTTTTTTCTCCTTTTTAGTTCAATAAGTAGATTTATAATACTGATATCATAACATACTAAATTTTATAAAGTTTATTATTTTCATTTTTTGAAAATTTTTTAACTAATTCCTATTTTTTTATTAATAAGAATATACTTTAATATATAAATAGTTTTTTTAATAATAGTAAAACTTATAAAAATATTAGAAAATAATCTAATAAATAACTTGATTATTTTCTAACTTAAATATATAATGTACTAATTATATATTTATTATTCAAAAGGAGAGATAAAATGAAAAAAATAATATTAGGACTTTTCATCTTAACTACATCATTGTTTGCAAAAGAAACAATACTAGTACAAGGAGCTATGGATATTGAAACTGAATATCTTATTAAAGCTCTTTCAAATCCAGTAAAAGAACAAATAGCGTCTTGGACTTTCTGGAAAGGAGAAATAGGAAATAAAACTGTTATAGTATCGAGAACTGAAATAGGTATAACAAATGCTTCAGCTGCTACTACAATTGGTATAATGAAATATTCTCCTAATCTAATAATTAATCAAGGAACTTCTGGTGGACACGATCCTAAATTACATGCTGGAGATATAGTTTTAGCAGAAAAAGTTATTAATATAGGAGCTGTTAGAACTGAAAGAAAAGAGTATGGAATCCCAGCAGATGATAAAGATGGAATATTTTTTGAAGATGTTCAAAGAATTAGAGATTCTAAAGGAAATACTGTAGACTATCCTTATTTTTCTAGTGAAAAGAAAATTATAGACATTGCCAAAAAAATAGACTATAAAAATGGAAAAATTGTAGTAGGAACTATTGGAACTGCTGACCAATGGAATAGAGAACTTGAAAGAATTAAATTTATTCATGAAAGATACAATACTTCAGCTGAAGAGATGGAGACTGTTGCAGCTGCTCAAGTTGCTAAAGCATTCAATATTCCATTTATGGGAGTTAGAATTCTTTCAAATACAGATATTCATAATGAAGATTTTAATCCTCAAACTGCTATTTGGTGTCAAGAATATATGATTGAACTTATTAAGAAATTAGATTTATAAATTTATATAAGAGTATAAATAGTTTTGTTATTTATACTCTTTATTTT
>UQQO01000161.1 GCA_900543175.1 uncultured Fusobacterium sp. | reverse complement strand
GATAACTTACTGAATATTTAAAAATATGTTTATAGTTAATTTTTTCAAATAATACTTAAAAGGAAGAAGTTAGTTCTTGTGATATTTTATATGTAGATAATCTAGAAATATATAATAAACAATATTTAGAATTTACATCCCAAGTTGCAAAAACTTGCCAAGATAGAGATTTATCAAATGATAGTATGGTTATAGGAACATCTGCAATTATTGACACAGAAATAGATGGAGTTGTTGGTATGAATAGTGGTATATTTAATAATCCATTTATTATTTGGGGAAAATATCAGAAAAAATGGTTTAGATATTATTTAAAACTTTCTTTTCAGTTTCATCATACTCAAATGGATGGAGCTCATGCAGGTAAATTTTTAGCAAATTTACAAAAAGAAATTGATAATATTATATAATAAGTTAGTTAGAATTTTCTTTAAGAGAGGGGAAAAGATGGTGATTAGAAAATATCAACCATCAGATTGTAAAGAGATTATTGAGCTGTTTTATAATACTGTTCACACTGTCAATGCAAAAGATTACCCAAAAGAGCAACTTGATGTTAAAAAGAAAATTTAGATAACTTAAATTGATAAATAAATTTAAAATGCAAAGGAACTTTGTTGTAAACCTAGCGATGAGTTAAATAACGAAAATTAATAAGAAAAGGAGGTAAAATATGGATAAATATCTTTTTCATAGAGGTGAGCATAGAGAGGCATATAACTACATGGGAGCTCATTGCACAAAAAACTCTGTAATCTTTAGAGTGTGGGCACCTCATGCAAAATCTGTGGCAGTAGTTGGAGATTTTAACAACTGGGATGGTAGTAACCATATGATGAACAAGATAAATAATGAGGGGATATGTTTTACCACTTTCACATGATGAGGTAGTTCATGGAAAATGCTCTATTTTAAATAAGATGCCAGGAACTCAATGGGATAAAATGGCAAATACAAGAGCATTATACTCATATCAAATGGCTCATCCTGGGAAAAAGCTTAACTTTATGGGAAATGAATTTGCACATGGGTTAGAGTGGAGATTTTATGAATCTTTAGAGTGGCATCTTATTGAGCAACATGAGGAAAATAGAGGTATGCAAGATTTTGTTAGAGATTTAAATAAACTATATTTAAAGGAGAAATCTCTTTGGGAAGATGGAAGTGACACTTTTGAATGGATAGAGCATGAAAATTATACAGAAAATATGATAGCATTTTTAAGAGAGACAAGAGATAAAAAGGAGCATTTGGTAGTTGTGTTTAATTTCTCTGGAATAGACAAGAGAAACTATAAGATAGGAGTTCCAAAGGATGTTAAATACACAGTTATTTTCAATAGTGATGAAAGCAGATATTTGGGAAGAGGGGCTTTGGAGAAAAAAGAGTACACACCTATAAAAGAGAGTTGGAATTATAGAGATCAACATATTGAGATAGATATACCAGCTTATACAGTTATTTTCTTAAAACCTGAAAAAGATGAGAAATATGAAGAGAAAAAAGTTGGGAAGATAAAAAGTAAAAGTGTTAAAAAAGTGAATGAAAAATAGAATTTTAAATGGCTTTCTATGATAAAATAATTATAGAGGGCTATTTTTATATAAAAGCAAAGGAGATTTACAATGACAGAAAACCCCGTAGGGTGTGAGGTCCAGAAATAGACTATTTGTATTTTCTTACTAACAAGATAACCATGATAAGAAGCAATCCAATTAAAAGAACTACTCCGCCATCAAAGAAAATTGTTAAATGTTGAACAGTTACAGTCATCTCTCTGTACCTCCTTATGATTAATAGATTCTACTGTTTACAAGTGCGTTACTTCTTGTAAACATGAAATAAGCTTCCACTAAAGTGAAAGCTTATCTCATAACGCATTTTTTTATCTATTAACCATAAGTTCCCCATACGGGTTAGTACTAAAATTATAGCAACTATCTATCAAAAAGTCAAATTGTAGAAAGTAAAATCATTAAAAATAAGTTTTTATCAAAGATTAAAAATGTTGTACTTAACTCTAATTGTAGTATTATGTCACTACAAAAAGAGAAAGAGTTAAAAATAAATTTGTTGGAGTATATCTATCTACAATTAGAGGAACAATCTTCCTAGAAATTCTAAGAAGAGATTAGAATATTATAAAGCTGTTGACAATTTCTTTAAAAAAAGTTAAGCTCTAATAAAAGCCTATTTACAGGGGGAGGAGAGCATGAAAAAATTGCTTAATATTTCAGATTTTCCAAGTAATGATGAAAATTTGAAAATGATGGAAAAATATCAAAAGAAATATAATTTTGATGGTTTTGAAATAATAAAATTTGATTTAGAGAAAGATAGTAGCAGATTAAAAGATAAAATTATAGGTTATCATATGAGATTTTTTCCAATGTGGTTGGATGTATATTTAGGAAAATCTAATATGATAAAAGAGAAGTTTCCAGATAAGATGGATAGATTTTATTGGTGTGGTGGGGATACAAAGGAAGAGGTAATTGCCTATTATAAAAAGGATTTGCAAAGGGCAAAGGAGCTAGGGGCTGAATATGTTGTATTTCATGCTTGTTATGTAGATGATGAGGGAAGTCTTACCTATGAGTTTCCTTACACTGATGAGGAGGTTTTAGAAGGGGTTGCCTCACTTATGAATGATGTGTTTAAAGGTGAAGAGTTTCAATTTACCCTCTTATTAGAAAATCTTTGGTGGGCAGGTTTAAAGCTACACTCAAAAAGAGAGATGGAGATTTTATTAGAAGAGATTGAGTATAAAAACAAGGGGTTTATCCTTGATACGAGCCATATGTTAAATACAAATTTTGATCTAAAAAACCTAGATGAGGGGATAGATTATATAATTGAAAATATTGATAAAATGGAAGAATTAAAAAAATATATCTATGGAGTTCATTTAAGTTGGTCTCTCTCTGGAGATTATGTGTCTAAGATGGTAAAGAAACATAGAGAATCTCAAGAGGAGAGGGAGAAAACTAAGAAAAAAATCTATGAATATGTTGGACAGATAGATTATCATTACCCCTTTGAAGATAGTAGAATATTAAAAGTTCTCAATAAACTTTCATTAAAATGGTTGGTTTTTGAGTTTCTCTATTATAATGATGAGGAGTTAGAGGAGAAGGTAATTAAACAGGAGAAAATTTTTAATTAAAGGTGAGGTAAATTTATGAAAAAATTATTTATAATAGTAGCTATTTTTGCCCTTTCAATTTTAAGTTTTGGAAAGGAGTATAGGAGAATAACCTCTGGAAGTCCAGCAATTAGTGAGATTTTATATGAGTTAGGATTGAAAGATAGTATAGTTGCTATGGATAAAAACTCTGATGTAAAGGGGTTAGAAAATGTTCCAAAAGTTAGTTTTTACAATATAAGTATGGAGGAGATGTTAGGGTTAAAAGCTGATTTAGTAATATTTTCAACTTTTAATAAGGCAGAGAAAAACAGTTTTGTAACTTTGATGGAAAAGAATGGAACAGATGTTATATATCTTCCAGATATAACTTCAATTGAGGATATCTACACTTCAATAAGGGTGATAGGCGAGAAAACAGAAAGGGTTTCAGAGGGAGAAAAGGTTATAGCTAAGATAAAAGAGGATATAAAGGCTATTACTGATAAGAGTGAAAAGATTGAAAAGAGAAAGAAAGTGTATTTTGAGATCTCACCATATCCAAATATGTATACCTTTGGAAAAGGGGTATTTATGAATGAGATGTTGGAAAAAGCTGGGGTTGAAAATATATTTAAAGATCAAAAAGGGTGGTTTATTCCAAATTTAGAGGCAATAGCTGTAAAAAATCCTGATCTTATATTTACAAGTACATATCAGTTAGATGATCCAATAAAGGAGCTTGAGCAAAGGGAAAGTTGGAGAATTATCAAGGCGATTAAAGAGAAGAAGATATATCATATTGAAAAAGAGGTTGTAAGACCATCGGTAAAGGTTGCTGAGATGATAAGGGAGATTTTTGAAATAAGTTATCCAGAGTTAAATAATTAGAGCAAAAAACTAAAAAAGCCCCCTTGAGAGTGAGAGCTTTTTTAGTAGAAATTAAATGTAATTCAAGGAAATGTCTTATGACAACTTTATTATAGCACAATTCTATTTATTGTCAACAAATATTTTGTTAAGCAAAGCATATTTTTTAAAAGATATTTAAATCTTTTAGTAAAACAATCTAAAATTGTATAAAAAATATTTATAAAAATTTCATAAATATAAAGAAAATAAAAATCTTATTAAGTCAATTAAA
>UQQO01000160.1 GCA_900543175.1 uncultured Fusobacterium sp. | reverse complement strand
GTACTTTGCTGTAAAACTAACGATATATTAGAAAACCTAGCTTAGCTAGATAAATTATAGTTTATTAAAAAAAGGCTATTGCATTTTTATCTGCAATAGCCTAATCTACTAAAATTCTTTTCCACCAGATATAACAAGATCTTTTTCATAATCTCTAATAGCTTTTATAGAAATTTCTAACGCTTTAGTTATTCTAGTTAATTCCATATATGGAGTATTTTTCTTCTCAACAACTTGTTCAGGTATAAAAGGAACATGGATAAATCCTCCTTTTATATTTAAATTGTTTTTATTTAAATAGTAAAGTAGTGAATACATAATATGATTACATACATATGTTCCAGCTGTATTTGATACTGCTGCTGGAATACCAGCTTTTTTAACCTCTTCAACTATAGCTTTTATTGGTAGAGTCGAGAAATATGCATTTTCTCCATCTTCAAAAACTGGTGAATCTACTGGTTGGTATCCATCATTATCAGGAATTCTTCCATCATCTACATTGATTGCTACTCTTTCCACAGAAAATTCATATCTTCCACCAGCTTGTCCTACACAAATAACTACATCTGGTTTAACACTATCTATATTTTCAAAAAGTTTTTTTGCTGATTTTTTAAATACAGTTGGTATTTGTAATTTTACTACTTCTATCCCATCTATATTATCTGGAAGTGCTCTTACTGCCTCCCAAGCTGGATTTATTTTTTCTCCTCCAAATGGATCAAAACCTGTTATTAATACTTTCATTTTTACCTCCTAAAATTTTCTAATTTTATAAAACTAAAAAGCAAATAGATACATTACTACTATATGTAATACTAATAAAATCAAAGCTTGTGGCACCTGTGCTTTAATTACACCATTTTTATCCTTCATCTCTAATATAGAAGCTGGAACAATGTTAAAGTTTGCTGCCATAGGTGTCATTAAAGTTCCACAATAACCTGCTGTTAGCCCTAAAGCTCCTACTAATGCTGGATTTCCTCCAAGCCCTATTACAAATGGTACTCCTACTCCTGCTGTTATTACTGCAAAGGCTGCAAAGGCATTTCCCATTATCATAGTAAATATTGCCATACCTACACAATAACCGATCACTCCAAAAAGTTTACTTCCTTCAGGAATAACTCCTCCCATCATAGTAGCAATTACCTCTCCTACTCCAGCTTTAGCAAATACAGCTCCTAAAGCTCCTAAAAGTTGTGGTAAAATAACTGTTGGTCCCATTTGTTGTAACATTCTAGTTGAATCATATGGAATATATTTAGGATTCTCTTTAGTTACAATCATTGTTAAAATAAGTCCAACTAATGCCCCAATTCCTAACCCTACAAGTCCACCTAATTTTGTAAATTGAGCTACTGCAAAAGCTCCCACTCCAACTGATATTGCTGGTATAAAAATCTTATTTCCTATTTCTTTTGCTCTAGCTTTTCTAAACTCTTCAGAACTATTAATCAATGATCCTACTGATACATTTTTAGTAGCTGTTAAAATTCCCATTACTAGAAGCATAGCCCCTACTAAAGCTTTATTTAAGTATGGTCCTGCCATAAATAAGATTCCAAATAGTATCCAAAATAGAGCACTTCCTAATTTTTTACTATTTCCTTTATCATTTAAAGCATAGATTCCACATACTATTAATACAATTCCACAGAATATATACATAATCTCTAATATAGTATTTACCATAATCATTCACCATCCTACTTACTTCTTTTTATCTTCATATCAAACATATAGTTTCTAATAATAGAAATTATTACTGATAGAACTGCCATTATTAAACTAGCCTTAGCTACAGAGTAAGCTTCTATATTTGAGATTCCTAACTCTTTTAAAGTTCCTACTATTAATAGAACTCCTGCCCCTGCTATAAATCCATTTTGTCCATAGAAGTTTCCATAATTTTCCACTGCATTAACATGTCCTTTTAACTCTTCATCTAACTCTACACTTAGTTTTCCCTCTTTTTCTGCTGCACCTTTAGCCATTGGATAAACTAATGGTCTGATAAATTGAACATGTCCTCCTATTCTTAAAGATAAAATAGCTGCTATTGTTCTAATTACAACATAGATACTTAATACTTTTCCACAAGTCGCACCTTTAAGTTTTGAAATACACATCTCTGCTCTCTCTCTTAATCCATTTCTTTCAAGTATTCCTACAAGAGCTAAAGTTAAAAGCAAAAGTGTCATATATCTAGTTGAAACAAATGCTCCCCCTAAAACTTCTAAAATTTCAACAAAACCCATACCTGCAACAAGTCCAGTAGCTAGTCCTGCTACTAAAACAACTGCTATAGTATCAAGTTTTAACATAAATCCGATTACAATAATTAGTACTCCTATTAATTTTATAATCATATTTTTCCCTCCTTGTCTTAATTTCGTACTACTTTATTAATATAAAAATAGTAATTTTATCTTTTGTATATAATATATACTTATTAGATTATTTAGTCAATTCTTTTCTTTGTTCAATTTTTTTGTTTACTTTGGGACATAAAATAGATTATATTGATTTTATTATATTTTCTTGATAATTAAAAAAAATGTCAAAGAAAAAATTTCTTTGACATTTAAAAATTATTATAATACGTTGTATTTAGCAACCATAGTTTTAATTCTATTTAATGTTCTTGTTTTTCCTATGATGTAAAGTACATTGAATAGATCTGCCCCTCTAGCTTGTCCAGTAATTACAGCTCTTAAAGGCATAAATACTTTTGCTGGTCCCTCTCCCATTTCATCCATTACTGAGTGAAGAAGATCTTTAGCTTCATCTACTGTAAACTCTTCTTTCTCCCATTTTTCAAGTTTAGAGATAAATAGTTTTATAGCTTCTTTTCCAACTGGATCTTCAATAGAAGCATTTAATTTTTCAACACTCTTTCTCTCTTTCTTGTTCATCTCTTCAGTAACAACTGGAAGTTCAAACTCATCTTTATAGTAACATTCAGCTTCAACAGCAATTTGTTTCATTGTTTGTGCTGATTCTCTTAAAATTGCTACCATTTTCTTAATAGCTTCATATTCTTTTTCACTTACATTTTCTCCAACATATCCTTGTTTTTGGAAGAAAGGAACAGTTAATTTTGTAAGTTCATCAAGATCTTTTAATCTCATATGGTGGTTATTTACCCATCCAAGTTTTACAAGGTCAAATACTGGTCCTCCAAGTGAAACTTTATCAATGTTAAAGTTTTCAACAAACTCTTGTAATGTGAATATCTCTTTGTTTTCTCCAAAAGAGTATCCCATTAATCCTAAGAAGTTTACAATTCCTTCTTTTAGATATCCTTCATCTCTATACCAGTTTAATGATACAGGATTTTTTCTTTTTGATATTTTTGTTCTATCAGCATTTCTAAGTAGAGGCATGTGAATAAATTCAGGTGCATCCCAACCAAATGCTTTGTATAATTGAATATGTTTAGGAGTTGAAGCTATCCATTCTTCAGCTCTTATTACGTGAGTGATTCCCATTAAATGGTCATCTACAACGTTTGCTAGGTGATAAGTAGGGAATCCATCTGCTTTTAATAAAACTTGGTCATCTATTTTATTATTTTCAAATACGATATCTCCTCTTAATCTATCTTTTATAACTGTTTCCCCTTCATAAGGCATTTTTAATCTGATTACATAAGGTTCTCCAGCATCTAATTTAGCTTGAATTTCTTCTTTAGTAAGAGATCTACAATGTCCATCATATCCAGGAGCTTTTCCCATAGCTTTTTGTCTTTCTCTTAATTTTTCAAGTCTGTCTTGAGTACAGAAGCAGTAGTATGCTCCACCTTTTTCTACTAATTGTCTTGCATAATCTCCATAGATTTCAAATCTTTCAGATTGTCTGTATGGTCCATATTCTCCACCAACATCTGGACCTTCTGCATAGCTAAGATCTAGCCAGTGTAATGCATCAAAAATCATTTGCTCTGATCCTGCTGTATATCTGTTCTGGTCAGTATCCTCTATTCTTAATATGAAATCTCCATTATTTACCTTTGCAAAAGCTAAGTTGAAAAGTGCAATATAGGCTGTTCCTACGTGTGGGTCTCCAGTAGGTGATGGCGCTATTCTTGTTCTTACTCTCTTTTCCATTGTTCCACCCCTTTTGTTTTTTAATTTACCATATATTTTAACATAGTTTTATTATTTTTTCTATATACTATTTGAATAAACTATAATTTATCGTTCTAATTTACATTTACAAAACTTATAATTTTTAACATCAATTTGACTCCATGTCAGTGAATAAAGA
>UQQO01000159.1 GCA_900543175.1 uncultured Fusobacterium sp. | reverse complement strand
GAATATTAGAGAGAGTTACGAAATCTGACGCTAAAAATTCCGACGTGTTTGAAGACGAAGTCAAGTTTCGGAATTTTAGTCAGATAAGTTTTACTCTCTCTTTATTCTACGACATGGAATTTAGCTGATATTAAAAAAGAAATAGATATAACTGGAATTAATTAATTAACATAGATGCAAAGGAACTTTGCTGTAACCTTAGCGATATGCTAGATCAATGAACTTGGTTAGAAATTATAATTTAAAATCAAATTTATTAAATGGTTTAAATAATTGGAGGAAAAGATAAATGGAAAAATTTATATTAAAAGGGCATGAATTTCAAAGTAGGCTTCTTACAGGAACAGGAAAATTTTCAGATAAAAATTTAGTTGCTCCAATGTTAGAAGCTAGTGGTTCACAAATTATAACAATGGCTTTAAGAAGAATTAACTTCCAAAACCCAAAAGAAAATATATTAAACTACATACCAAAACATATTACACTTTTACCAAATACTTCTGGAGCTAGAACAGCTGAAGAGGCAGTTAAAATAGCTAGAATAGCAAGAGAAGCTGGTTGTGGTAATTTTATAAAAATAGAAATAATAAATGATTCAAAATATCTTATGCCAGACAATGCTGAAACTATAAAAGCAACTAAAATATTAGCTGATGAAGGTTTTATAGTTTTACCTTATGTAATGCCTGACTTAATTACAGCTAAAAGATTAGAAGATGCAGGAGCAGCAGCAGTAATGCCTTTAGGATCTCCAATCGGTTCAAATAGAGGAATAATAACAAAACCACTTATAGAGATGATGTTAGAAACAAATAGAGTACCTATAATAGTAGATGCAGGAATTGGAAAACCATCAGATGCAGCTTTAGCAATGGAAATGGGTTGTGATGCTGTGCTAGTAAATACAGCTATTGCCACTGCTCAAGATCCAGTTAGAATGGGAAGAGCATTTTCATTAGCAGTTGAAGCTGGAAGAGAAGCATATTTAGCTAAAATGGCAGAGGAGAAAAAATATGCAAGTGCCTCTTCTCCTTTAACAGGTTTCCTATTTAGAGGAGATGAGAAATAATGAGTTTTTACAATGAACTTGTAAAATGGAAAGATTTTGACTTTGATGGGTATTTTTCAAAAGTAACAGATGAAGATGTTTTAAATAGTATAGAAAAAGAGAAATTAACAGTATATGATTACCTAAATCTTCTTTCACCTATTGCTCAAAATCATCTTGAAGCAATGGCAGTAAAAGCAACAAAGCTTACAAGACAACACTTTGGAAATGTTATAGGATTATATCTTCCTATATATGTTTCAAACTATTGTACAAGCAACTGTATTTACTGTGGATTCTCAAAGAAAAATCATATTAAGAGAAGACATATGAAATTTGAAGAGATAGAACATGAAGCACAAGAGATAGCAAAATCAGGAATTGGAAGTATTCTTCTTTTAACTGGTGAAGCTAAAGGGTTAATTGATAAAGAGTATTTAAAAGGTGGAATAGATGTTCTTAAAAAATATTTCTCATCTGTATCTATTGAGGTTATGCCACTAGATGAGGAAGATTATAAGTATCTTGCTGATGATGGACTTGACGGACTTACTGTATATCAAGAAACTTATGATGAGACAAGATATGCTCAAGTGCATCTATCAGGAGAGAAGAGAAACTTCAGATATCGTCTTGATACTCCAGAAAGAGGAGCAAAGGCAGGTATTAGAGCAATAGGAATAGGGGCATTATTAGGGCTTGGAGGTATCAGAGATGATGCTTTCAAAACAGGATTACATCTTAAATATCTAATGGACAAATATCCTAATAGCGAATTTAGTATCTCTTTCCCAAGAATTAATGAAGCTGAAGGAAACTTTAAAGATAGTTATGCAGTAGATGATGTTACATTTGTTCAAATTATCTTAGCTAATAGAATTTTCCAACCAAAAGCTGGAATCAACCTTTCTACAAGAGAAAGTGCATATATGAGAGATCACCTTGTAACTATGGGAGTAACAAAATTCTCAGCAGGATCTAAAACAGAAGTTGGAGGATACTCTCACGACAATGAGTCAACAGCTCAATTTGATATAACTGATAGTAGAGATGTAGATAGTATTGTTGAAGCTATTAGAGGAAGAGGACTTGAAGTGTTCTATAAAGATTGGGAGACTCTTGTATGAGAATAGGGATTGCAGGAGTTGGAGGAATCGGCTCAAATGTAGCTTTTCATCTTGTTAGAACAGGTGTTACTGAACTTAAATTTGGAGACTTTGATAAAATTGAAGAATCTAACCTTAATAGACAATTTTTCTTTAAAGATCAAGTTGGAAAATATAAGGCAGAGGCTCTATATGAAAATTTGAAGAGAATCAATCCTGATGGAAATTTTCAATATGAGATAATAAAATTTGAAAGAGATAATATTAGAGAATTTTTCAAAGATTGTGATATTGTAGTTGAAGGCTTTGATAAAAATGAGTATAAGTCTATGCTTATAGAGGAGCTTTATCCATTGGGAAAGATAATCGTTTCAGCATCTGGAATAGCTAGTTATGATTGCAACTCTATTCAAGTAAAAAATATGGGGAAAAACTTATATATAGTAGGGGACTTTCAAAAGGATATAGCTAATTATAAGACATATTCCCATAAAGTTTCTGTGATTTCTGCTATGATGGCAGGGATAGTTTTAGAAAGAGGTGGATATTTTGAGAAAGAGAATTGATATACCTAAAGGGTTATATGGTATAACAGGTGACAATTTTGCTCATGGAAAAAGTAATTATCAATGTGTTGAAGAGATGATAAAAGGTGGAATCAAAATAGTTCAATATAGAGATAAAACCAAAAGTTCTGGGCAAAAGGTTGAAGAGGCTAGAGCTATAAGAGAGCTTTGTAGAAAAAATGGAGTTTTATTTATAGTAAATGACAATGTGGATATAGCAATGCTAGTTGATGCTGATGGTGTTCATGTTGGTCAAGATGATATGAGTCCTGCTGATGTTAGAAAACTTATAGGTGATGATAAGATAGTTGGACTTTCTACTCATTCAGAGGAGCAAGGGTTAAAAGCTTATAATGATATGAATGTTGACTATATTGGGGTTGGACCTATCTTCCCTACGACTACAAAAGATACAGCTCCTGTTGGCCTTGAGTATCTTGAATTTGCTGTGGCTAATCTACATCTTCCATTTATAGCTATTGGTGGAATAAAAGAGCATAATATAGATGAGATTATTAGCAGAGGAGCAGAGAGAGTTTGCTTAGTTAGTGATGTAGTAGGAGCAGAGGATATCTGCAAAAAAGTTGTTGATTTAAGCAATAAGTTTAAAAGATAGATATTTGACTTTAGATAGAATCTTTGCTATAATTAATGTAGAAGCACAACCATAAGGGTGCTAAAAATCTAAGTAAATGTTATTTAAAATGCGATGAGATAGGCTCTCACTTTGTGGGAGCTTTTCTCATATTCATAAGTTAGTCGCATTTCTTATGGATATAGAATAACATTTACTTGGAGGTTACTATGATTTACATTGAAACTCTCAATGTTAATGGTGGGGTTGCTATAGCTCTCATCATTATTTTACTAGTTTATTATTTTTTCAAAAAGTAAATCTAGTACCTCGCCCTTATGGGCTTTTTATTTTATATTAAATAAAGTAACTGCCTTCTATAAATAAAAGGGCAGTTTTTTTATGTTTAAAATAAAAAAATACATCTTTAATCTCAAAGTGAAATTTCAGGTATATATTTTTAGCTTAATATATAATAAAAATTATTTTTATAAGTTTTTAATTTTGTTAATTTACATATTTCTTATACTCTCCAGCATTAAATATAGGTGAACCATGTTTATATTCAAAGGTTTTATCATCATTTAAAACTTTAATTTTAACTTTAATCAATCCAGAATTTAACTTAGCTATCTTTGCAAATGC
This sequence comes from uncultured Fusobacterium sp., assembly GCA_900543175.1. Classification (GTDB taxonomy): domain Bacteria; phylum Fusobacteriota; class Fusobacteriia; order Fusobacteriales; family Fusobacteriaceae; genus Fusobacterium_A. The sequence continues at coordinate 486 of UQQO01000159.1, read as the reverse complement.
TGCCCTACTTAAATCAATATCTCTTCCCATTTTACTAAATCCCCCACGATCAGTAACAACAACTACAACAGATTTGCCATTATCCACATTTGTAACCTTTAACACAGTTCCAAAATCATATTTATTAGATGCACAAGTATACTCTTTAGGATTAAAAAGATATCCACTAGCAGTTGTTTTCCTTTAAATTTATCCCCATACCAACTGGCAGTTTTTCCACAACTTATAGTTGAAATTAAAAGAAAAATTGCAAATAAAACTTTTTTCATCTTATTTCTCATCTCCTTTTTTATGTCTTTTTCTCAATTATAACATATTATTTTATATAGAGTACACTTTATTGACTAAAAGTAATTATTATATTATATTTAAAGTAGTATATATAAAAACTTTAAAAGGAAGTGAAAAAATATTATGAAAAAAGTTTTGGTTATGGGTGGAAATCAATTTTTAGGGAAAAGAGTTTGTGAAATATTATTAGAGAAA
>UQQO01000158.1 GCA_900543175.1 uncultured Fusobacterium sp. | reverse complement strand
AGATGAAGATAGATATATGGTTTTTTTAGCTTAGATAGAAGTTTTAAGAGGTGTTTATGAATAGAGAGTTTTTAGCAAAATCAAATCCTAGAGAAACTATTCAAGAACATACAGATAAGCTTTTAAAAAATTTAAATACACTGCAAGAAATATATCCCAATTTATTTTTGAATTGGGATATTTTCTATATGTTAAAATTAGCTTGTTTGTATCATGATCTTGGAAAGATGAATATTTCATTTCAAAAGAGAATCACAGGGGGAAGAGAGTCACAGATTTTACCTCATGGTATTTTTAGTTTATGTTTTTTACCTGGAAAAGAACTTTTTAAAGAAAGAAGAGATAAATATTTAGAACAAGGAGAAGAAAAAGGAGCTGCAATTAAAAAGGCAATAAATTTTGTAAGAATAGTAGCAAATGCAGTAGCTTACCACCATGAGAGAGTAATTCCAGAAAATGCTGCTGAAATTTTAAAAAGCAACTTAAAGAGTTTAAGAGAGCAGCTAAAAGACTTTAGATATGATAAATTGCAAGATCTTAAAGTTGGGGAGTTGGCATCAGATTTCTTTAGATTTGGAAATAGAATTACAATTGGTAATCCTTCAGATAGAGATTGTGATATTAAAAATGAGGTTTTTGATAAATATGTTTTAATTAAAGGATTGTTAAATAGAATAGATTATGCAAGTAGTGCAGGAGATAAGGTTCAAGTAGAGAGAAAAAATGATTTTCTTTTAGAGAAATTAGATGAGATGTTAAAAGAGTGGCAGACACATAATCCTAATGCTAATTGGAACGAATTGCAAAAGTATATGATAGATAAGAGAGAAAAGAATGTAATTGCAATAGCTCAAACAGGAATGGGAAAAACAGAGGCAGGGTTATTGTGGATAGGAGATACAAAGGGATTTTTTATTCTGCCTTTAAAAACAGCAATAAATGCTATCTATAATAGAGTAAAATTTGGAATAATAAAAGAGGAAAAAATTGATGAAAGAGTAGGATTGTTGCACTCTGAAACTAAAGAAAAATATTATGAAGATTCTTTAAATGAAGATGAGATTGATTATTCAAAAGAGTTAGATACCTATTATGAGAGGACAAAACAACTTTCACTTCCATTGACAATTTGTACTTTAGATCAGATTTTTGATTTTGTTTATAGACATAAAGGTTTTGAACCTAAATTAGCAACTCTTGCATATTCTAAAGTGGTTTTAGATGAGATACAAATGTACTCTCCAGATCTATTAGCTTATGTAATAAAGGGGTTAAAATATATTACAAAAATGGGTGGTAAATTTGCTATATTGACAGCTACTTTCCCTAAAATTGTAGAGGAGTTATTGTCTAAAGAGGGGATTGAGTTTGAAGTATCTCCAAACTTTACAAAGAAAGATCTACCTTTAAGGCACAATGTAAAAGTTATTGAAGACCTTATAGATACAGATTTTATAATCTCTAAGTTTAATAAGAATAAGGTTTTAGTTATTTGTAATACAGTGAAAGAGGCTCAAAGGGTTTATAGTGAGTTAAAAGAGAAACTTCCAGATGAGGAAAAAATCAGTCTTTTCCATAGTAAATATATAAAGAGAGATAGAAAAATTAAAGAGAAAGAGATTTTAAAATTAGGGGATAAACATTGTAAAGATTATGGAATATGGATTACAACTCAAGTTGTAGAAGCTTCTTTAGATATAGATTTTGATATCTTGATTACAGAACTATCTGATTTAAATGGACTTTTCCAAAGAATGGGAAGATGTTATAGAAATAGGAAACTTGAAGAGGAAAAAGCAAATTGTTTTGTTTTCTTAGGAGATAAGGAGCAAAAAAATACTGGAATAGGCTATGTTATAGATAAAGAGATCTATAAAAAATCTAAAGATCTAATATTAGAGAAGATAGATGGAAATTTAGATGAAGATAGCAAGATGGAGTATGTATCACAACTATATACTTTGGAAAATTTAGAAAATACCGAATACTATCAAAAAGTTAAAGATACTTTAAGATATTTAGAACTCATAAGACCATATGAAAAAGAGAAACAAGAGATAGAAAAGGAGTTTAGAAATATAGAGAGTTTTATGGTAATTCCTAAAAATATCTATGAGGAAAATTTAGATAAAATAGATGAAAACTTAGAGATTATTGATCAAAAGAATAGCTTGAAGGAAGAAAAACTCTTTGCTAAAATGGAGATTAGAGATCTAACTTTAAGTATTCAAGGGTATGAGATAAGAAATATTAAAAAGTTTACAAGAGAGTTAAAAGAGATTCAACTAGGAAAATATGAAAAAATATATATTTTAGATTGTGATTACTCTTTTGAAAAGGGATTTTCTGTAAGCAAAAAAGAAGCTATTGAACATATAGAAGATAGATTTATATAATTGTGAGGTGGGGTATGCAAAGAGAAATATCTGGAATGATGTTTTATTACTATTTTGTTTGTAAGAGAAAACTCTGGTTTTTTACAAATGAGATTCAAATGGAAAGTGAAAATGAAGATGTAATAATTGGAAAGTTGATAGATGAAAATAGTTACTCTCGAGAGTTAAAACATGTTTTAATAGATAATACAGTAAATATTGATTTTATTAAAGAGTGGAAGATACTCCATGAGGTAAAGAAACAAAAAAGTATTGAAGAAGCAGGAATATGGCAGTTGAAATACTATATCTATTTTTTAAGAAAAAGAGGTATAAATATTGAAAAAGGGATATTGGACTATCCTAAGTTAAAAAAGAGGGAAGAGATATTTTTAACAGAAGAGGATGAAAAAAGAATAGAAGAGATACTTCTAGAGATAAGAGAGATTGTAAATTTAAAACTGCCACCTAAATTAGAAAAATTGAAGATATGTAAAAAATGTGCTTATTTTGAGTATTGCTATATTTAAGGGGGAAGGGATATGGAAAAATATTATATTTTCTCAAATGGGGAATTAAAAAGAAAAGATAATAATATTTATTTTAATGACAGAGCCTTAAAAATTGAGATGACAAGTGATATCTATCTTTTTGGAGAGGTGACATTAAATACAAAATGCTTAAATTTTTTAGGACAAAATAAAAAAGCTGTTCATTTCTTTAATTACTATGGATTTTATACAGGAAGTTTCTATCCTAAAGAGAGCAATGTCTCTGGAAAACTTTTGGTTAAACAGGTTGAATATTTTCAAGATAGGGAGAAAAGGGTAGAGTTAGCTAGAGAGATTATAAAAAGTGCTAGTGATAATATCTTTAGAAACTTGAGATACTATAATGGTAGAGGAAAAGATCTGAAAAATGAGATGGAGATAATAAAAAGTTATCAACTTGAATTGGATAAGGCTCAAGAGATAAATGAAATAATGGGGATAGAGGGAAATATAAGAAAAGTATATTACTCAACTTGGAGTAAAATAATAAATCAAGAGATAGATTTTGAAAAGAGGGTAAAACGTCCACCAGATAATATGATCAATACTTTAATATCTTTTATTAACTCATTAATCTATACAACTTGTTTATCTGAGATCTATAAAACTCAACTAAATCCAACAATAAGCTATCTTCATAGTCCAGGAGATAGAAGATTTTCTCTCTGCTTGGATATAACAGAGATTTTTAAACCTCTAATAGTAGATAGAATGATTTTTTCTCTTTTAAATAGAAATATGATAAGTGAAGATGATTTTGCAAAGGATTCTAATTTTTATTATTTAAAGGATAAGGGAAGAAAGAAGATTTTAGAAGAGTATGAGAAAAAATTAAATCAAACTATTACTCATAAGGAGTTAAAAAGAGAGGTTAGTTATCAAACTTTGATAAAATTAGAGTGCTATAAATTGATAAAACATCTGTTGGGAGATAAAAAATTTGATGGATTTAAAATGTGGTGGTAAAAATGTATGTTATTTTAGTTTATGATATAAGATTGGATGAAACAGGAGCAAGGGTTTTAAGAAATGTTTTTAAAATTTGTAAAAAATATTTAACACATATACAAAATTCAACTTTTGAAGGAGAATTGACACCAGGTTCATTAAAGAAATTACAATATGAGTTAAATGAATGGATAAGAAAAGATAGAGATTCATTGATAGTTTTTAAAAATCGTGAAAGTAGATGGTTAAATAAGGAGTTTTGGGGAATGAAAGATGATAAAACTTCAAATTTCTTATAGTGAATAATGAAAATATATTTTATCTAACCTTGGAGGATTGTAAATTTTTTAGGTTTAGAAAATTATAAAAAATAAAAGTTCCATAAAAACCTATTTTTAATTAAAATTAAAAGTTAAAATCTTGATTTTTATTAGATTATAAGCTATAATTAGAGTAGTTATCTAACCTTAGAGGAATGTAAATTGGGTTTTAGATGAAATAAAAAATTTATTTAACCTTGGAGGATTGTAAAAAGAATAATTGTAAAAAACACTTAGATTAGTTTCTAGGTGTTTTTTATTAGTTAAATAT
>UQQO01000157.1 GCA_900543175.1 uncultured Fusobacterium sp. | reverse complement strand
CTAATATATGGGGTAAGTGTAAGGATTAAAAAATCTTTCATTTTGTTTTTATATTTTGAAATAGAAGTTTCTTTAGTTAACTCAATTTCTTCCAATAATCCTTTAAATAGTAAAAGATGGATTTCATTTAGTATATCTATATTTTTTTTATCAGTAATAACTCTTTTTAACAATGTTTTATTTCTTTCATAAATATTGTCTTTCATAAATATTTCTAAATAATCATTATTTAATTTTTCTTTATATTTAGGAAAATAACTATAAAATTCTTCAAAAAGGTTATAATCTTTTGTTAAAAAGTTAAAAAAAATTCTTCTATATAAATTAGGATTTAAAAATGCATAATGAGCAAAGCACTCCCAAATTATTGTATACTCCTCAAAAGAATTTTTAGCTAATTTGACTTTTTCAGAAACTTCTAATAAATATTCTTGAATAAAAAAGATTGAAGCTAATCCTAAAAGATGATCCAAATTATCAAAATGATAGTATATATTAGCACTATTCATATTCGTTTTTGTCGCTATTTTCCTTATACTTACATTAGTAATTCCAATTTCTTTTATTAATTCTATAGTTGCTGAAATAAAAATTTTATTTATACCTTTCATAAATTTTATCCTTTCTAAACTTAGTGTTTAATTTTTAAATATTTCTTTTTAATATAATAACATTTAATTTTAAAAAAAACAAATATCTTGTTGACAAAATTGATTTTATGAGTTATACCAATATTATAAATTAATCGCGATTAAAAAAAGAAAAATACTAAGGGGGAGTAATGAATACTATTGAATCTATCAAAAAAAAGGGGTATGAAGTCGAAACTCAATTAAAAACTGAAATTGAGAATATCTCAGATTATATTTTTAAAAATCCAGAGTTAGGATTTGAAGAGTTTAAATCAGTTGAATTTCTTACTAAAACTTTAAAACAACATGGATTTGAAATTATTGAAAATTATTGTAATCTTTCTACTGGATTTAGAGCTGAATTTTCTTGTGGAGAAGGTCCTAACATAGCATTTCTTGCTGAATATGATGCACTTCCTGGATATGGACCTGATAAAGTTCCCGGACATGCTTGTGGACATAACTGGATAGCTGCTGGAACTTGTGGAGCTGCTATAGTTTTATCTAAATTAAAAGAAGATTTTAAAGGAAAAATTATAGTTATAGGAACACCTGCTGAAGAAACTATTGGTGGAAAAGTTAATATGGTAGAAGCGAATGCTTTTGATGATATTGATATAGTATTACAAATGCATTTAGAAAGTAATAATAACTTAGAATGTAAAACATTAGCTATTGATTGCATTAAATTCCAATTTACAGGGAAAGCTGCACACGCTTCTTCACATCCAGAGGAGGGAATAAATGCTCTTGATGCAGTTCAATTAATGTTTGCTGGAATAAATGCTCTAAGACAACATATAACTTCAGATGCTAGAATTCATGGAATCATTACTTATGGTGGAGATGCTCCTAACACTGTTCCTGATTTTACTGAAGCTAAATTTCATATTCGTGCTGCCAATAGAAATTACTTAAATTTACTTACAGAAAAAGTTACAAATTGTGCTAAAGGAGCTGTTTTAATGACAGGAGCTGATCTGCATTTTGAAAAATTTGAAAATTCATTTGATAATCTTTTAAATCTCTCATCTTTACAAAATCTTATGAGAAAAAATCTTGAAAGTGTTGGAGTTACAAAGTTTTTAGAGGGAGGTAAAGGAGCCACTGGTTCTTCTGATATAGGAAATGTTAGCCAAGTTTGTCCAACTATGTATACAGAATTAGCTCTTAATATAGATGAAATGTGTTTTGTTCATGATGAGGCTTATCTAAAATATGTAAATTCAGAAGAAGCATATGACAAATTACATAAATCTGTAAAAGCAATGGTAGGAACTGCTCTTGATATTTCCTTAGATAATATGATTTTAAAAAGTATAAAAGAAGAATTTGATATTTTAAAAAGGAAGTAATTTTAATGGAATTAAAAGGATATATATTTGCTATTTTAGTTGGAATTGGTTGGGGAACTGTTGGACTTTTCTTTGCTGAAATGTCTAAATATAACATGGGAGTCTATGATATTATAACTGCTAGAATGCTTTTTGCATTTATCGCTGGAATTATACATATCATTTACACTAAAGGAATTAAAGAGTTAAAAATCTCTTTAGGCTCTTTAAAAACAGCTGCATTAATGGGAATAGTAGCTCAGGGATTAGTTAATGTTTTTCTATTCCTTTCAATTGAAAAAAGTGGAGTAATTGTTGCTACTCTTCTAATGAGTTTAGGCCCTGTATTCACTTTGATTTTTTCAAGAATTTTATATAAAGAAAAGTTAAATAAAGGAAAGATTAATGCTTTGATTTTAACAGCTATTGGAACTATAATTTTAGTTACAAATGGTTCCCTTATTAATTTAGAGTTTAATTTTTTAGGAGTAATATATGGACTTCTTTCTGGAATATGTTTTGGTTTATATCCTATAATCAGTAAATCAATTTCTGGAAATAACAATCCTAATGTAGTAATGATATATAGTTTTGTAATAGTGGTTATTATGCTACTACCATTCTTAAATGTAGGAAATTTCATAACTTATCATAAATTAACTGCAAATTTTCTTGTTAGTATATTATTTGCAGTTGTGCCAACTTTGCTTTGCCACTTACTATTTATAAAATCTTTAAATTATATATCTGCAACAAAAGCAGGAATAATAACTCTTCTTCAAATTCCTGCTGCTACAATGTTTGGAATAATGTTTCTTAATGAGCAAATATCTATTTGGAAAATTATTGGTATTATCTTAATAATAATAGGAATCTTGTTAATAAAAATGCAAGATAAAGAAAAAAATTAAAAGGAGTTATTTAAATGGAGTTAAAAAAGAAAAAATTTCAGGTACCTCATACCTATGTAATTATTGGAATATTATTAGCGATTATCACTATTTTAACTTATATTGTCCCTGCTGGAAGCTTTGATAGAATTGAAGATGCTGAGTTAGGGAGAACCATGGTAGTTCAAGGTTCATTTAAATTTATTGAGCAATCTCCTGTATCACCTTTCAGAATGTTTATGGCTATTGTTGAAGGAATGGTTAGTGCTTCTGATATTATCTTCTTTATTTTCTTTGCTTATGGATTTGTTTTTCTTTTAATTAAAACAGGAGCTTTCTATGGCTCTATGGGGGCTTTAATTAAAAAATTCAAAGGTAAGGAAGCTTTTATTTTACCTTTCTTTATGATAATGTTTGGTATCTGCGGTTCAACTTTTGGTTTATATGAAGAGGTTTATGGACTTTTACCTGCTTTTATTGGAATTGCAATTGCTTTAGGTTATGATGGTCTTGTTGGAGGAGCTGCTGTTGTTTTAGGAACTGTTACTGGTTTTGCTGCTGCTACTTTAAACCCTTTCAGTATTGGAATTGCTCAAGGAATAGCAGGATTACCTATAGGTTCAGGTATTGGATTTAGAATAATATGTTTCATTGTTTTCCAAGGAACTGCTATTCTATATTTAATGCATTATGCTAAAAAAGTAAAAGCTAATCCTGAAGCTTCTATTGTAAAAGGTGTAAAGTTCAAAATCTCTGAAGGTATGACAAGAGAAGATATGGAAAAATTACCTTTTACTGGTAAACATAAACTTATTATGATGCTTTTTGTTTGCACAATTGCAGGACTTGTATATGGAACTAGCCAACTAGGATGGTATCTAACTGAATTATCTACACTTTTCTTAATTATGACTATAGCCATCGGACTTATTGGTGGGTTCAATTTAAGTCAAATAGCTAATTTCTTTGTAGAAGCTGTTTCTGATGTTATTTTCGGAGCACTTGTTGTAGGAATAGCTAGATCTTTAACTATTATCATGGATGAAGGTAAAATTATTGATACATTTGTTTATTATATCTCTAGTGGATTAACTAACTTATCTACAAGTATAGCTGCTATTGGAATGGTTATAGCTCAAAATATTATAAACTTTTTTATTCCTTCAGGTTCAGGTCAAGCAGCTACTTCAATGCCTATAATGGTACCTTTAGCTGATGCCATTGGTATGAATCGTCAAATAGCTGTTCTAGCTTTCCAATTTGGAGATGGTTTCTCTAACATGTTCTGGCCAACAGTTGTTGCTACTGAATGTGGATTAATGGGGCTTCCTATTGAAAAATGGTATAAGTTTATGACTCCTTTATTTATAATAATGGTTATCTTACAATTTATAATGATTACTATTTCTGTTTTAATAAATTATGGTCCGTTCTAAGTAAAATGAAAATTAAACAAATAATTAATAATAAATAAATTTATAGTTTAAATAAAAAACTGCATCCTTTATCTTATTTTTCTAAGATTCTGGGAGCAGTTTTTTATATTTATTATATTATAAAGAAGTAACCATCAAATTGACGATTACTTTTTTATAAAAAATTGATATTTATTAACTTAAATTTATGATAACTGTCTTGGAGTTTTTATATTATAATAATTTTTTCAAATTAAATTTCTATAAGAAAAAAAGTTTCAATTTAAAGTCCTATAAAAATAAAG
>UQQO01000156.1 GCA_900543175.1 uncultured Fusobacterium sp. | reverse complement strand
CTTTTACACTATACTTACTTCCAATAAATACCCCAACTCCATGAAAGAAAGATGAGATTAAAAGTACAATAAGAAGTGAATTAGAGTAACACCCTTGTATATAACCAATAACACTTGGGATAGCAATAAATATAGAATCAAATAGAGCAATAGCGATAGCTTGTTTTACATTTACTCCTAATACAACTAATAGTGGCATAACAAGAATAGGTCCCCCAGCTCCTGAAAGAGCACAAACAATTGCAGTAACAAAACCTATTAAAATTGTAATAAAAATATTTGGAGTTTTATTATTTAAACTCTCTCTATCTTTTCTAGGTAGAATAGATATTCCAGATAGTAGAACTACTATATATAATAGAATTTTTACTATTGATTCATCAATCATAGAGTTTAAATAGACACCTAAACAAGCTCCAAATAAACTAGATATACCTAACTTTATACCAAAAGAGATGTTCAATTGTTTATGCTTGTAGTAGTTGATAGAACCTATAACCCCACACACTAAAAAGGCAAAAAAGCTAAGAGCTAAAGCCTCTTTTACATTGTAGTTTAAAGATACATAGAGCATAGGAAGTAGGAAACCTGCCACTCCTGTAAGTCCTACTAAACATCCTACTATAATATTTACAATTATAATGATAGCCATTTTTTCAACTCCTCATGAACACTATCCTCATCAATAGTAGTTATCTTTCTATCTCTCATAATCCATTTACCATCTACCATTGAGTGAATAATATCTCCTTTATTTACACATTCAAAAATTGTATTGGTGTAGTTGCCACTATACCAAAGATGAGGTTGATTTAGATCTATAAATATAAGATCAGCTAAATACCCCTCTTTAATAGTTCCGATATTTTTTCTTAAGAAATATTTTCCATTTTCCATTGCCATTTTCAGAAGTGTTTTAGCAGGCATAATACTTCTATTATTTTCCTGTATCCCCCAAGTTACATTCATCATACAACGTAGAGTTTTCATCTCATCCCATAAGCTTAAACCACCATGAGCAACCCCATCACTTCCAAGCCCTATTTTGATACCATTTTTTATTAATTGAGGAGTGTTAGCAAGAGCTTTTCCAGAGTTGGAGAAAGGGCATTGAACTATTTTTATATCATGTTTTTTTATAATCTCCTTTTCTCCCTCACTTAAAATAAGAGAGTGAGCACCTATAAAATTATTGTTTAAGACACCTAACTTTTCTAAATACTCATAAGGTGGCAACCCTGTTTTTTCAATAACATTTTCAACCTCTTTATCATACTCATTCATGTGTGCCTCTAACATAGCATCTCTTTTTTTTGCCTCTTGTGAAACTTTTAAAATTAGCTCCTCATTAGCAGACATAAGAGAACGGATAGAGTAATACACTTGTATTAACCCTTTTCCATTCCAATTTTCATAGAGAGCATTATTTTTTTCTATAACCTCATCTGCTGTATCATATATACTTTCAGGTAGAGAGCTATCAACCATAGATGAGTATGTAACGGCTCCCCTCATTCCACTTTTAAAAATCTCTCTACAAGCTGAATCCATATGATAACTTCCAGCATCAACAAAAGAGGTAGTCCCAGCTTTTATCATCTCAATCAATGCTAACTTTGTATTTAGTGACATAATCTCATCTGTTATAGAGCTTTCAAAGGGTAACATAATATTTTTCCATATAATTCCCTCAGCATCTAACACCTTTCCCTTTAAAAATTGCTGTCCAATATGAGTGTGTGCATCACAAAGTCCTGGAGTTACAAGAAGATTTTCTCCATTTATAACTTCCTTTTCTTCCTCAATCTCAAGATTTTCTCCAATCTCCTTTATATAGTTATCTTTAATACGAATATCCCTATTGAAGATAATATCTAAATTTTCATCTAAATAAGCAATATTCTTTAATAACATATTAAATAGCTCCTGTTAATGAAAGGGCAATTTGTGAAATTATAGCTGATCCTAAGAAAGTTCCTGTCATAACTAGAATAGCAACAATAATCATCTTCCATCCCTGTTGAGCAAAGTTTTTTATTTGGTTACTCATTGAAAGTCCAGCAAAAGCACCAACCATAGTTAATGGAGTTGTAAATTGAATCTTATTTACTGCATTTATAACAAAGGTATTAATTGGAGATATAGGTGAAGCTATTAATAAACCTAAGATTGAGCAATAAGCAACTATTGGTAAACGGCAAGGTACAACTTTAGATAGAAAAGCTGCACAAAGTGACACTACCAATAGAATAGCTACCCCAGGCAATGATTCCATAAATCCAACTTTAAAACCTACAAAGTTTGCTAGAGCAATTCCAGCTCCTGCTAATAGTAATAAAAATATCCATTCTCTATATCTCATTATTTAACCTCTCCTTTTACTTCATTTTTTAAATCTTTTTTAGGTGATAATTTTGGCTCTAAAAATTCATATATCTTTTTAGTTAATGGGATACCTACAAAAATAGCTACATAGATTCCTGTGATACCTGATAGAGTTTCACTTGCACTTGCTAAAGCTGAAATTTGAGCTGCCATTGTAGGATATATTATAGATAGAGATGCTGTGGCACTTGCCATCATAATTCCAGCACCTACACCACTTGCTAATGCTAGGGCAAATGGGTGGAAAAGTCCAGTATGAGCAACAACTGAAGCTAAGATTCCAAAATATATTGTTCCTATCATTCCCCCAACTATATATACAGATAAACTTCCTCTAGTTTCTGGAGAGTCACTTCCAAATACATCTGTTGCAAGAGCTAAGTTTGATTCACGATTTATTGAGTGAGTTGCTCCTATTGCCTCTCTTTTTAATCCTAATAAGATAGCTACTGGCATTGCAAAGAAGATAGTTCCTAAGTTACCAATCTCTTGAAGTAAAAGAGCAGGTCCTGCTGATAGTACAGTTTGAATATTTGCTCCAGCATTTACCCCTAATTTAACAATAAATGGACAGATACAAACAATTACCAATTTACTAGCAGCCTTTACTTGAGTAGAATTAATAATCTTAAAACACTCTGGACCACTTAACATCCCTAAAATTAATGAATAAAAAATTGGAAATAGTATAAAAGTTCCTATCTTCATTGGAATTGAGATTCTTCCTATTGAATCAGCAATTAAAATAAAAATAAAAGCTAGGACATAGAGCTTATACTCTATCTTTACCCTTTCCCTTAATGAATTGTACAACATCTTTTCTTTTTCCATCTCTTCTCTCCCTTTATATAAAAATTTAATAGTTTACCTAGTTTTTATGTAGTTATTCTAGCAAAAAAAATTTTTAAAAAAAAGGACAAATGGGAAGAAATTATATAAAATTTTTTTCACCTATGATATAATAAATTGAGGTGATAGAAGTGACATTTGATGAAGTTTTAGCTAAAGTTCCACAACTAAATGATTATCTTATAAATATGCCAAAAGAGTTAAAAAATAAGTTTGTTGTAAAGATACACCCACCGGGAACTATTATACACCACCAACAAAGTGATCTTGATATTTTTGGAATTGTTGCCACTGGGGAGCATAGGGTAATCAATATCTTTGAAAATGGTAATATCTTTATGATTGAAAAAAATGAGCCTATTGACTTTATAGGTGAGGTTACCATTTTAGCTGGAATGAGACAAACCTCTGTTACTATTGAAACAATAACTGAAAGTATTATTATGTATATCTCCCGTGAGGATTTTGAAGAGTGGATAAAAAAGGATATACATTTTCTATATCTTGTATCTCAAAAGGTAGCTTTAAAACTTTATCGTTCATCTTCAAATAGAGGTGCAAAGCTTTTCTACCCACCTACATTTTTACTACTAGATTATTTAATACAGTATGCTCAGAGGGAAGATATAAAAAAAGGGGAAACTCTTATTTTAAAACAAACTAGAGAGGAACTCTACGAAGAGGTAAGTATCAGTGTAAAAACTTTAAATAGAACAATTAGTAAATTGAAACAAGATGGAGTAATATCTATAATAAAGGGAAAGATAGCTATATCTTATGATCAATATAAATTGGCTAAGAAAATGGTTAAATACTATGTAAAACAAGATGTAAAAAACAGTTAAAGCACAATACACCTAAACTCTTAAAAATAAGATAATAGGTGTATTTTTTTATATATAATTGACGAAAGTGTATTATTTCTGTTATACTATATAGATAAGTGAGCAGTATACATTGGAGGAATGCAATTGAAAGAGGAACAATATAGAAATAGTGAAGAGAGTATGAAATTTTTCATTTTATCTAGAGAGAGTGAAAAAAATAGTTTCTTTTCTATCTTTAGGGAGCTGCCAGAATATAGCTTAGGAATTTTTGTAGAGAAAAATGGAAATTCTCAAGAAAATATAGATATTGCTAATGTTATAGGAAATATGTTAGATGAAAGATTGAGGAAAAATCCTACATTAGATAGAAAAAAACTTGAAGTGATAATATATGGTATTCATAATGAATATAAAAAAAGATATGGAGCAAAGGATAAAAATAGTTGCTCAATTATTGTTTTTATAACAGATTATAAGAATATTGTCTTTGTAAATATAGGTGGATTGAAGTATCTTCTATTTAGAGATAAAGAGATATTTTT
>UQQO01000155.1 GCA_900543175.1 uncultured Fusobacterium sp. | reverse complement strand
CTTTATTCTTTAGTATGAAGGCTAGTTGATATTAAAAATATAAGTTTTGAAAATTGAACTTAAAAAAATAACCTAGTATCATGAAAATTAAATTTTAAGCTAGCTAATTTTTTGAAGAATTTGATCAGCTGAGCAGATACTAATTTTTATTTAACTTTTGAATCAAAAACATATTTACCATTTTCTATTTTTAAAACAGTAACTGCTTTTATAGGGTTGTTGTGATCATCAAAAGTTAAGTATCCAGTTACCCCATCATACTCAATTCCTTTTAAAGCATCTACGATTTTTTGTTTATCAGTACTTCCAGCTTTTTCAATAGCAGATTTCATCATATAAACAGCATCATATCCCAATGCAGAGAAAGCAGACGGATCTTCTTTATATGCTTCTCTATAATCTTTTAAGAAATCTTGAATCTTTTCAGATTGATCCTCCATTGAGAAGTGGTTAGTAAAATATGAGTTTTCTATTGCAGCATAAGCACTTTGATCAAGAGTTTTAGCTATTCCATCCCAACCATCAGAACCTACAAATATTGATTTAACTCCAACTTCTCTAGCTTGTGTAGCAATTAAAGCTGCTTGCTCATAATATTCAGGAATAAGAATAACATCAGGATTCATAGCTGCTAATTTAGTAAGTTGAGGTCTAAAATCTTTGTCTCCATCTGAATATCCCTCTACTCCCATAACTTTCATACCTAATTTTTCAGACTCTTCAATAAATGCTTTAGCTATACCATCAGAGTAGTCACTAGAGTTATTTAACATAACAGCTACTGTATTTGCTCCTAATCTCTCTTTAGAAGTGATTGCTAAAACTTTTCCTTGGTATGGGTTAGTGAAACAAACTCTAAATATATTAGGTCCAACTTCAGTAATATCCACTTGAGTTCCAGTAGGTGTAATTAAAGGCATATTATCTTGAACAGCAACTTCTGCCACTGCTAAAGTAGGTTTTGAAGTAACCTCTCCAATTATTCCTGCTACCTTTTCATCAACTAATTTATTGTATGCCATAACAGCTTCAGTAGAATCTCCCTTAGTATCAAGCATTACATATTCTATTTTTTTACCTAAAACTCCACCATTTTCATTTATCTCTTTAACAGCAAGTTCTGCTCCATTAGTAGTTGTAACTCCATAAATTGCTAAAGCTCCTGTTAAAGGTGCCATTCCTCCAATTTTTATAGTTTCAGGCTTAGCCACCTCTCCAGATTTACCACAACCACCTATTAACATCATAGCTCCAACAACAAACATATTAATCTTTCTCATAATTTACTCCCCCTTAATTGTTATTTACATTTATTTTTTTATAAAAAAAAGACAACCTGCTAAGGTTGCCTATCAATCAAACTATTATTCAAATAAACTAATTCTTCTATTTTTAGATAAAACAAATAAACTTATGCTAAAAATAGCTAAAATTAGCTCTCTTTGAAGTATATTTAGATAAAAGACGAAGAATATAATTATTCCATACCCTAACAATATTATTTCTGTATTCAATTTTGAACATAAAGAGCAGTAGTGATAACAGTAATAATAAGTTAAGTAGTAATAACATATATTCAACCTCCTTTTAATTTAATATCTATCTTGTGTTGAGTATACTTCTATTTTAAAAAAAAATCAAGTATTTTTTTCATTTTTTATTTTTTTAAAAATTTACAGTTCATAAATTCAGTTTTTAAGCTACTTCTATAAGTACAAGTTCCCATAATCTTTTTACATTTTATTGATACATAATCATCATAATCAATTCCAAAAGCATGTTCACATTGAAGAACTGGAAATTTTTCTAAATAACTTTCTTTTTCAAATTTTGTAACAATATATTTTTCCATAATCTCTATACTCCTAAACTATTTTTGATAACTTAATATACTAAATATTCTTTTCTATGTCAAGTTTGCCATTTAAAAAGAAAATTTTCAGTACAAATAATTATATCAAAATATTGAAGAAATAAATAAGTTAATATATAATTAAAAATAATATATTTATCTTAAAACTAAGTGTGATAGGAGAAAAAAATGAAGATAGTTATAGCTCCAGATTCTTTTAAAGAGAGTATGAGTGGAAAAGTAGCTTGTGATGCAATAGAAAGAGGATTAAAGAAAGTTTTAAAAGATGTAGAATTTATAAAAGTTCCAATGGCTGATGGAGGAGAGGGAACAACTGAATCTTTAGTAGATGCTACTGGTGGAAAAATTTATTATATAGAGGTAACAAATCCTTTAGGAGAGAAAATTCAAGGGAAGTTAGGAGTACTAGGAGATAGGGAAACTGCTATTTTAGAGATGGCAAGTGCAAGTGGGTTGGAACTTATTTCAAAGGAAAAAAGAGATCCTATGGTAACAACAACTTTTGGGACAGGAGAACTTATTAAGAAAGCTTTAGATCTCAATGTAAAAACTATTTTAATAGGCATAGGTGGAAGTGCTACTAATGATGGAGGGGCTGGAATGATTCAAGCTCTCGGTGGTAAACTTTTAGATAAAAATAACAATGAGATAGGTTTTGGAGGGGGAGAGCTCTCTAAATTAGAGAGAATAGATCTTTCACAACTTGATGAGAGATTAAAAGAAGTTAAAATTATAGTGGCTTGTGATGTTGATAACCCTCTTACAGGAGAGAGAGGAGCAGCATATATATTTGCACGACAAAAGGGAGCAACTGATGAAACTATTAAAATTTTAGATGATAATCTAAAACATTTTGCTGATGTAATAAGAAGAGATCTAAAAATAGCTGTTGAAAATATAGATGGAGCAGGGGCAGCTGGAGGTTTAGGAGCTGGCTTGATGGCTTTTCTATCTGCTGAATTAAAAAGAGGGATAGATATTGTTATTGAATATAGTAAACTTGAGGAAAAGTTAGAAGGAGCCTCTTTTGTAATAACTGGAGAGGGAAGCATAGATGGACAAACTCGTTTTGGAAAAACTCCATATGGAGTAGCTAAAACAGCTAAAAAATATGGGATTCCAGTTATAGCTTTAGCTGGAAATGTCAGCGAAGATATAGATATACTCTATGATTACGGCTTTGATGCTATTTTCTCTATTCTTTCTGGAGTGCAAACTTTAGAAACAGCTTTGAAAAATGGAGAGAAAAATTTAGAGAGGGTAAGTGAAAATATAGGTAGACTCATTCTAACATTTAAAAATAAAAACTTATAAAGGAGGAACTTAATGTTTAATAGGAATGTAATTTATAGACCACCAAGTGAAGCTTTTAGCCTTATACTACAAGTAACAAATGGTTGCTCACATAATAGATGCAGTTTTTGTAGTATGTATAAAGGTGTTCCATTTAAAATTAAATCTTTAGAGGAAATAAAAGCTGAAATTGATTATTTTAGAAATGGAACTAGATATGTAGAAAGAGTGTTTTTAGCTGATGGAGATGCTTTGATTATTCCTACTGAGAAATTGATAGAGATATTAAAATATATAAAAAAGGTGTTTCCAGAGTGTAAAAGAGTTTCAACATATGCTAGTCCAAAATCTTTAGAGTTAAAATCTGAAGAGGAGTTAAAAGAGATAAAAAACAATGGAATATCACTTTTGTATATAGGGGCAGAAAGTGGCAGTGATGAGGTATTAAGAAAAATAAATAAAGGTGTTACTTCAAAGGAGTTAGGAGATCTGATTTTAAAAGCTAAAAAAGTTGGGTTTAAAACTTCTGTTACATTTATTGCAGGAATCTTAGGAGATAAGGATTTTAGAGAGAATGCAGTGGCAACTGGAAAGTTTATTAGCAGATGTGAACCTGATTATGTAGGAATTTTAAGTTTGATGCTTGAAGAGAACAGTGATCTATACCAAGAGTGGTTAGAAGGAGAGTTTAAAGAAGCTGAAGGTATAGAAATTTTAAAAGAGATAAAACTAATAATTGAAAATGTGGATGTAACTTCTAATATTGTTTTTAGAGCTAATCATGCTTCTAATTATCTAAATTTGAAGGGGGATTTTCCTAAAGATAAAGAGAGATTGATTCAAGAGATAGATTTTGCTTTAAGTAGGCAAACTTTAAAAGATAAAAATTATAGATTGTTATAAAGAGAGTGGGGTTGTTGCAAATCGACGATTTTTAATCATCAATTTGCAACGATCCTTTTATTATTAAAATAGAGGAGCAATTATGAAAAAAGATATTTGGAAAATTGCAATAGGATTAAACAAAGTTGATTGATAAAAATCTATCTTAATGATGAAATGAAAAAAAAGAGAATTTGAAATACAATGAACTTAGAAAGTTAACATTAAAATTTGATAGAAAGGTTGATTTAGTTAATAAGTTGATTGAACCTTTTTCAAGGTAAATAAAAAAGCTCTCAATTTAGAGAGCTTAATAATCAAACAAGTGGTGCCTAGAAAGGGACTTGAACCCTTACTCCTTCAACAGGAAACGGATTTTGAGGATTTAGCCTCTAAAATTACCAAAAAAATAGAAGATTTAAAAAGCTATAAAAATTAGAATTTATAGCTTTTTTTAATTTATATTTTTTTCTTAGCAAATAAAAATTTCTATTTTTTTTGAAAACTAACGGACAAAAAAGGACGAATTGATTTGGAGGAGATGTATGATGCTGAATAATAAAATAT
>UQQO01000154.1 GCA_900543175.1 uncultured Fusobacterium sp. | reverse complement strand
ATCTTTATCAGGAACTAAAATGAAAGATGAAACAAAACAAAAAATAAGTAATGCTCATAAAGAAAAATTTAAAAATGGTTACATCAATAAAGGTGCTATTTTAAAAAATCAAAAGAAAGTTTTATGTGTCCAAGAAAATAAAAGTTTTAACAGCATAAAAGAGGCAGCTGAATATTATGGAATAGATGCAGGAAGTATTACAAAAGTTTGTAAAGGTCAAAGAAAAAGTTGCAAGAATTTAATCTTTAAATATTTGTAGTGTAGAGACTAACCCTGATGAGTGTAAGGGTGTAGGGGTGAGATTGGAACACCTCCAAGTGCGTGGCTACCCACTGGGTAGAAGAGATAGTCCACACCGATAAAATGGGAAATTATCGGATTTAGTGATAAAGGAATGATTGAACTGCTTAGAAGAACAGGGCAATTAAGCGACATTTATGCCTACCCTGTTTATAGCAATGATGAATTTAACATCGAGTATGGATTGGAAAGAAAATTGACACATAAACCAGCTTTCAATAATCCTGAGGGTAGAGGTGAGATAGTAGGGTTTTACTCTGTAGCTATCTTAAAAGACGGAACTAGAGCTTTTGAATATATGACTAAAGCTGAAGTTGAGGCACATGAAGAGAAGTATAGAAAAGGAAAATATAAAAATAATATTTGGGATAAAAACTTTGAAGAAATGTCAATGAAAACAGTTACTAAGAAAATGTTAAAATGGTTGCCGATCTCTGTTGAAATGATTGAAAATCTTAGAAAAGATGAGCAAAGTTTCAATTTGAATCAAAAAACTAATGAAATTACAGGAGATTATCTTGATAGTGATTCTTATTTTGAAGCTGAAGTAATAGATAACGAAACTGGAGAAATAATCACAGAGGAAAAACCTTCTTCTGATGATATGAAAACTTTAATGACTATAGCTAATGCTAATAGCTTAGATATAGTTAAAAAGGCTAAAGAGCTATTTAACATCACTGATTTAGATATGTTAAATATGGAGCAATATAAGCAATTAAAAGAAATTGCTATTCAAGGTTAATAAAAATGAATATTGAACTAATAGAGGAAGAGGGGGAACTATTTTTATATGTTCCCTCTAATAAAAGATTTGCTGAAATAAAAGAACTACTTTCTAAGATTAAGAATGACACTATAAACGTTGTTAAAGTAGATAGACTGTCACTTGATCAGATGAAATTAATATGGTCTTTATGCAACGATTATGGAGAGCTTAGAGGCTATACAAGGGAAGAAATGAGAGAGGCTTTAGAGAATGAGTTCTGTAATAGTAAAGAGATTGAATATTTCTCAATCTCTCCTTTCAAAAAAGATTGTTGCTCTATGAAAGTTGCTACTGACTTTATTCAATTTATCATTGAACATGCAATTAAACATGATTACAACTTAATTGTATATGAAGGGAAAGGTGATAATAAAGTGGCTAAGAGATTGCAAGACATAGCCCCAGACATCAGGAGATATGTAATACAATGCTTGTTACATAAAAGATGTGCAGTGTGTGGAAAATTGGTTGAAGTTGATCTACATCACTGGGATTCAGTAGCAAGCATTGGTGGCTATAAACATGATGATGGATTACAGACAAGGTTTTTACCGCTTTGTAGAGAGCATCATACAGAGTTTCATAATATTGGAAAAGATAGATTCTCAAATAAGTGGCACATTGAAGGTGTAATGCTTAGTAAAAATTTAGTTAAAAAGCTAAAGGAAGTATATCCTAATCACTTCCAAGCTTTTGAGGAGGAATAAAATGGAATATACCTATATTATAAAAAGCATTTTAGGTGTAGAAATCAGCACTACTTGTGAAGTATTTAACAAAGTAAAAAAAGATGTCGCTAGTAGTCCATACGATGCTAGAAGATTATATATAGAGCATTGTAACGAAGGGCTTAACCCAATTATCTTGAAATTTAAAGATAGAAAATATAAAGAAATATCTATTGAAGAAGTTCAAAGTGATATTAATAAAAAGAAAGCTCCAGCAGGTGCTAAAAAGGCAATAAAGAGCAATAAGAAAAATGCTAAATTCTTGAACATGGGGCATCAAGCAACTATCGGGAAAGGAATATATGCGTTTGGAAAATTAAGTATTTAAGTGATAACTATGTGGATATGTAAAAAATGTGGAGGTAGGATCTATGAGCAATTACAGATGTTCAAAGGTACTAAAAAGTTCATCTGTCCAAGCTGTGGAGCTACTTCCAGCAACTTAAAGGATATAGCTAAAAAGAAAATGGTTAGGTCAAAAAGCAAGTGAACAGGTGATGATTATGTGGTACACAGTTATTTGCTGGATAGTGATAATCTTAGCAGTTGCTGGGATTGTGTTAGAGATCATAGATGGAGGAAGATAGAGAATGAAAAGAACTTTAATTTCTAAAACAGGTCAAAAAATAAGACTTATGTCAATAAAAGGAAAAACTTTTGTTACTTTAGGTAAAAAAACTATGCCTTTACATTTATCATTAGATGAAGCAGAAGCATTTTTTTACAGTATTGGACTATTAAGATAAAGCAAAATAGGACATTGGCAAGTGAATAATACTGAGGATTCTTCTAAAACTTTTTTGGAGTGAATGGAGTATAATAAAAAAGAGAGGGGCTATGTGCGACCATAGCTTTGCCTCTCTGTGTAACAACTCAAAAGGATTTATTTTTTAATAGCAGAGGTTTTAATCTAATAAACTCTAACAGCTATTAGAAAAAACATAACTATTACTAACGGAATTAATACTTTGTTCATTTAAAATACCCTCCTTTCTCTTTAAAAGATTGGAGTTGTCACACTAAGAAACATAATAACATATTTTAGTGTAAAATAAAAGAGATATCCAGTCGCAATAGATATCTCTTGTTCTTTGGCATTTTAAATGCACTTAATTCCGTTAATTAAATGTTATCATAATTATATATTTTTGTCAAATTTAAAAAAAATTAAAAAAAACTGTTGACAATTTGTCCCTAACGTTATATTATTAATTAGGGACAAACAAAGGAGAACTTTATGGAAAAAAGAGAACTAAACATTTCTTTTTACAAAGCTGGAAATGGAGAAGCTACAAGAATATCTTTGCCAAAACCTTGGTTACGTGAGTTAGGTATAACTAAAGAAAACAAAACAGTTGAACTAATTTATGATAAGGAAAATGAGCAACTGATAATTCGTAAAAAGAAATAAAAAAACTCCTATCAGTTCCCTTACGAGTTCCAATAGGAGTGATGCCGTATAATACGACCTAGCCAATCATATTATACTGCATCCACTCCAAAAAAACAAGTTTTAGGAGGGAAAAATTATGTTATCAGAAGATGCAAAATTAGTTATTGACTTTGTGGAAGAGTGTAGATCTCAAGGAGCTATAAAAGATGAGTTATACACTAAAGTTGAAGAAATGTATTCAGCTCTATACCAATTAGAAGATTTAATAAAGGGTAATAAAGAGCAAACAGAAGTGTTTTTAAAGTTGGAAACTTTATTAATTGAAGCATTAAATTTAACTAAAGATACTTATTTTGAGTATGGAGATAACTTTGCACAAGTCAGAGAAAGTAAATTTTTTAATAATTTAAAGGAGGCAGAATAATATGGAAAATTTAGTTGTAAGAGAGTACTTAGGAAACAGTATTGATTTTAAAATGGTTGAGGGGCATGTATATGCTAATGCAAATAAGATGGCTGAGGCTTTTGGTGGAAATAAAAAGCTAGAAAACTGGAAAGTAAGTGAAAATACAAAAAGATATATCCAAGCTTTAGAAGTGAACCCTAAATTTCAGGGAACACAATTAATAATAGCTAAAAAAGGAAATTCTAGGGAATTTGAACAAGGAACTTGGATACATGAAAAGCTTATACTTAACTTTGCTAGATATCTTAATGTTGAATTTGAGTTATGGTGTGATGAGCAGATAGCAACTCTTTTAAGAGAGGGAAAAGTTGAAACTAAAGTAAAAAATACTTCTGATAAAAAAGAAGTTGATGAGATTAAAAAAAGAAACTTAGAAATAAGAGAGAGATACAGTAGAGTTAAAGAAGCAGAATTTTTAAAAAGTCTTATCCAATATTCTAAATCTGATACTTATACAGATGTTTTAGTAGCTGAAAGTGCTAGAGTAGCAACAGGTAGAGAAATATTACCACTTCCAAAGTTTGATGAAAATACATATACAGCTGAAGAAGTAGGAAGAATGTTAGGAATAACTTCTAATAAAGTAGGTAGAATAGCTAATACTTATAATTTAAAAAATAAGGAAAATGGAATAATAGTTCATGATAAGGCTAAACATTGTAATAAGGAAGTTGAAGGATTCAGATATAATCAAAAAGGAATAGCACAAATAAAAAAATATATTTAAGAAAGCAATCCTCAGTATTAATTTACTGGGGATTTTTTATTTAATGAAAATGGAAAAGGTGAGATAATGAAAAACTTTATTATAAAGCTTGGAGCTGCTGCATTTTATGGTTTGCTACTACTGTTGCTTTTAGGTGGTGGTAGTATCAACGGATATAGATTCAAAGGAATAATTAAAATATTAATAGATATGTTCAAATGATAAAGAAAGAGGAGGGTGAAGATGAAAGTAGAAGTTATTTTTAATAATGATGCTGATGACTCTAAATAT
>UQQO01000153.1 GCA_900543175.1 uncultured Fusobacterium sp. | reverse complement strand
AAATTAAACTTTAAGCTAGCTAATTTTTTGTAGAATTTGATCAGCTGAGTAGATACAAAAAAATATTAAAAAAATTAGCACTCATCTATTGACATTGCTAATAAAAGGTGTATAATAAAATTATGAAGATGAAGGAAATATAAGATACATCAATACTCGAGAGAGCATAAAGATGCACATAATAAGGAGTGATGTTATATGTTACCAAGTATTTTTAAAAAAGGATTTATGGATGATTTCTTTAATGATGATTTCTTAATGGACTTTGGAGGAAAAAATAGAAATGTTATGATGAAATCAGATATTAAAGAATTGGAAAATAGTTATCTTCTAGAAGTTGAACTTCCAGGATTTGCCAAAGATGAGATAAAAGCTGAAGTAAATAATGGATATCTAATTATTGAAGCTACTCACAATGAAAATAAAGATGAAAAAGATAAAGAAGGAAAATATATTAGAAAAGAAAGATATTCTGGACATTGTACAAGAAGCTTCTATGTAGGAGAAAATCTAAAAGAGGAAGATATTAAAGGAAAATTTGAAAATGGTATCTTAAAATTAGAAGTTCCTAAAAAAGCTGCTGAAGAAAAAGTAGAAGAGAAAAAATATATCCAAATTGAAGGATAGTTAATAAAGTTTAAAAATTAGAGGTTGCAAGATTTTTCTTGCGACCTCTTTTTGTTTAAGAAAAATTTTTATAAAAACATTTGAAATATATGAGTAAATATGTCATAATACTCTATATGTAGTTGATGAAATAAAATTTAATACGATATATTGTGTAATGGAGGAAGAAAATGATAAAAGTATATGGAAAAGAAGGATGTAGCAAATGTGAGAATCTAAAGGGGATTTTAAATAATAAAGGTGTAGAGTATGAGTATATTCAAGATCTAAAAACATTGATGATGGTAGCAAGTAAAGCTAGAATAATGAGTGCTCCAGTAGTAGAAAAAGATGGTAATTTCTATACTATGGAAAAGTTTTTAGAGGTTTTATAAGATGGAGAGATCTGAGATAATAAAAATTTGTGAAGGATTGGAAATAGATCTGCAAAGTTTTGAAAATTATCTTGATTCTATCTATTCACAAGATATTTCAAATGAAAAAATTCAAGATATTTTAATAAATTATGCTGTGTCTATGACAAGTTTTGAAGAGAGTGATTGGACATATTTAGCAGGAAAATTATTGATGAGAAAAACACAAAATGAAGTTTTAAAAAATCGTGGTTTTTCTTATGGAAATTTCTATGAAACTATAAAAAAGATGGTTGAGTTAGGAGTTTATGACAGTAGATTAAAAGAGTATGGAGAAGAGGAGATAAGGGAGTTAGAAAAGGAGATAGATATCTCAAGGGATATGATCTATGATTATGCAGGAGCAAATATGTTTGTGAATAGATATTTGCTAAAGTATGACGGAAAGATTTTTGAACTTCCTCAAGAGGTATTTATGTGCATAGCTATGCTTTTAGCTATAAACGAAGAGAATAGAGTTTTGGTGGCTAAAAGCTTTTATAATGCTCTTTCTCTGAAAAAGCTCTCTTTAGCAACTCCAATACTGGCTAATTTGAGAGTACCTAATGGAAACTTATCATCATGCTTTATAACTGCTATGGATGATAATATAGAATCTATTTTCTATAATATAGATACTATTGCTAAAATAAGCAAAAATGGTGGTGGAGCAGGATTAAATATTTCAAGAATAAGAGCTAAAAACTCAATGGTAAATGGTTATCACAATGCAAGTGGTGGAGTGATACCATGGATAAAAATAATCAATGATACAGCAGTAGCAGTAAATCAACAGGGAAGAAGAGCAGGAGCTGTTACAGTTGCTCTTGATTCTTGGCATTTGGATATAGAGAGTTTTTTAGAACTTCAAACAGAAAATGGAGATCAGAGAGGAAAAGCTTACGATATCTATCCACAAGTAGTTGTATCAGATCTTTTTATGGAGAGAGTGGAGAAAAATCTTGAGTGGACTCTGTTAGATCCATATGAGATAAGAATGAAATATGGTATAGAACTATGTGAACTTTATGGAGAAGAGTTTGAGAAAAAATATTTAGAGATTGAAAAAGATAGAGATATAACTTTAAAAAAGATTGTAAAGGCTAGAGAACTTTTTAAAGAGATAATGAAAACTCAGATAGAAACTGGAATGCCATATATTTTCTTTAAGGATAGAGCAAATTTGATGAATCACAATAACCATGTTGGGATGATAGGGAATGGAAATCTTTGCATGGAGAGTTTTTCAAATTTCTCACCTAGTAGAGATTTTAAAGAGGATATAGATGAAAATAGTGGAGTTAGAAAGGTAAATCTAGGAGAGGTTCACACTTGTAATTTAGTATCTCTAAATTTAGCAGAGATTGAGAGAGAAAAACTTGAAAAAAATGTCAATATAGCTGTAAGAATCTTAGATAACACTATTGATCTGACTAAAACTCCAATAAAGGAATCAGATAAGCATAATAGAAATTATAGAGCCATTGGAGTTGGAACAATGGGGTTAGCTGATTATTTAGCTAGAGAGTATATGATCTATGAAGATTCAATTTTAGAGATAGATGAGCTTTTTGAAGAGATAGCACTTTACTCTCTGAAATCTTCAGCACTATTGGCTAAAGAGAGAGGAAGTTATCCTATGTTTAAAGGTTCACAATGGGATAGAGAAGTATTTTTCCAAAAAGATGAGAAGTGGTATTTAGAAAACTCTAAATTTTCTCAAAAGTGGAAAGAGGTCTTTGAACTTGTAAAAGAGTATGGTATTAGGAATGGAGAGCTTACAGCAGTAGCTCCAAACACTTCAACATCTCTTTTAATGGGATCAACAGCTTCAGTTAATCCAACTTTTTCAAGATTTTATATAGAAAAAAATCAAAAGGGAGCAGTTCCAAGAGTAGTAAAATACTTAAAAGATAGAGCTTGGTTCTATCCTGAATTTAAAAATGTAGATCCTCAAACTTATGTAAAAATAATGGGAAGAATAGGAAAATGGACAACTCAAGGGGTATCTATGGAGCTTATTTTTGATCTTAATAAAAATATAAAAGCAAAGGATATTTATGATACCCTTATGACAGCATGGAAAGAGGGTTGTAAATCAGTTTATTATATAAGAACTATTCAAAAAAGTACAAATATAATGAATGAGAAAGAGGAGTGTGAAAGTTGTAGTGGATAGAAAAAAACTTTTTAATCCCTTGGGAGATGACTCATTGATACAGAGAAAAATTATAAAAGGTGATACTACAAATCTATTTAATTTGAACAATGTAAAGTATCAATGGGGAAATCAATTATACAGGACTATGATGGGAAATTTCTGGATACCTGAGAAAATAGACCTAACACAAGATAAAAACGATTATAGCAACCTTACAGAGGCTGAGAAAGAGGCTTATGATGGCATTCTATCATTTTTAATTTTCTTAGATAGTATTCAAACAAATAATATCCCAAATATTTCAGACTATATTACAGCTCCAGAAGTAAATCTAGTGCTATCTATTCAAACTTTCCAAGAGGCTATACACTCTCAATCTTATCAATATATAATAGAGTCTATTTTACCTAAGGAGACAAGAAACTCTATCTATGATAAGTGGAGAGAAGATAAGGTACTTTTTGAGAGAAATAGTTATATAGCAGAGATATATCAAAAGTTTTTAGAAACTCCAAATGATGAGAATTTTGCTAGAGTAATAATAGCAGATTATCTTTTAGAGGCTATCTATTTTTATAATGGGTTTAATTTTTTCTATCTTCTAGCTAGTAGAAATAGAATGATGGGAACTTCAGATATTATAAGGCTTATCAATAGAGATGAGCTATCTCATGTAGTTTTATTTCAAAATATGTTGAGGGAGATAAGAAATGAAAATCCTAACTTCTTTGATGAAAATATAATATATGAGATGTTTAAAAAGGCTGTGGAGCAAGAAATCAATTGGACAAATCATATAATAGGAGATAGAGTTTTAGGAGTTACAAAAGAGAGTACAGAGGCTTATACAAAATGGTTAGCTAATGAAAGATTGAGATCAATTGGATTAAAACCTCTATATGATGGATTTGATAGAAATCCATATAAACATCTATCAAAGTTTGCTGATACAGAGGGGGAGGGAAATGTAAAGGCAAATTTCTTTGAAGGAACAGTAACAAGTTATAATATGAGTTCATCTGTTGAAGGATGGGATGAATTCTAAAATTGAAAGGTATAAATTAATGTGTTTGATCTGTACCCTGTCAAGTACTCAACTTAATTATCAACATTTTTTTCACACCCTCGAATTAATAAAAACGGATTTTGGACTGTAGATAAGATAAATTTGGTTTACAGTCTTTTTACATGATAGGTTACAATATTTATTGTAGCCTTTTTTTTTACTTTATAGAAGTAGGATATTTTATTTTTTTATCTGGGTTATTCTTACTTTATTCACGTACTTTTATTTTGTTGTTTAGTATAAGTTTGTAACTAATACAAATACAGACAAAAGTTTTGATAAAAAATATTTTTTGTTCATCTCTTATATAAATTCTAAATTTATATGTTTTTAGCTGTTTCATCAGTCCCCTATATCCCAATAACTTTATACCAATATTAGTATATCATACTAGAAAATTAAGAAATTCATCGCATCATTTATAGAAGAGGAACGCTTTCTTACTCATTAAGTTAAATATTTGG
>UQQO01000152.1 GCA_900543175.1 uncultured Fusobacterium sp. | reverse complement strand
GTATTTTATATTATCTATAGTAAATGTATTACTTTCTTGGCTAAGAATTTTTTTAAACGTTCCATCTTTTGATGATACTTCTATTTCTGAATTACTTCCTTTTGCTCCATTTTCATCAAATTTAACTAAGTTTCCACTACTATTTTTAGTTTTTAAATCTCTTTTTTGAAAAGCTTATTACGATAGATAATATATATTTTTTTTATTATTAATATTGTTTTAGTAAATTCTTTCTCCTATTGACTATTTAAAAATATAGAGTATCATTAATATTAATAGGGTATCATGACAAAAGGATCATAGGAGGTTCAAAAATGGAAATGAAAGTAGGTATGGCTGAAACACTTGCTATATCAGTAGTATTACTAATGTTAGGAAGATGGATTAAAAGTAAATCCCCAGTTTTACAAAAATTCTTTATTCCTGCACCAGTAGTAAGTGGATTAATTTTTTCTATCTTTATTCTTATAGGACGTCAAACAGGAGCTTTCTCAATTGCTTTTGACTTAACTCTTCAAAATTTCTTGATGATTGCATTCTTTACAACTGTTGGATTTATGGCAAGTCTTAAACTTCTTGCTCAAGGGGGAGTTGGAGTTGCAATATTCTTAGCTGTTGCTACTGTATTAGTTATTTGTCAAGATATAATCGGAGTTGGACTAGCACAAGTTATGGGACAACATCCTCTATTTGGACTTGTAGTTGGATCTGTACCTCTTACTGGAGGACATGGAACTGCTGGAGCATTTGGTAAAACTATTGTTGACTTAGGTGTTCCTGGAGCTGACACAGCTGGTATTGCTGCTGCTACATTTGGATTAGTTATGGGATGTTTAATTGGTGGACCAGTTGCTAGAAGACTTATGATAAAACACAACTTAAAATGTGAAGAAAATGATGTTGAAACTAAAGAACTTAACAAAGAAGATTCAGCTATTTCTGAAGATAAAATATTATATGCTGTAGTAGCTATATCTGTTGCTATGGGAATTGGAGCTTACATTCCTCCATTTGTTAAAGCACATACTCAATGGTTAATGAAAGGTGGATTATCTCTTCCTGCATATATTGGACCAATGTTAGTTGCTGCACTTATGAGAAATATTTGTGACTCAATGAAAAAACCTCTTCCAATGAAAGAGATTGACGTTGTTGGTAATATTTCGCTTTCTATATTCTTATCAATGGCACTTATGACAATGAAACTTTGGGAACTTACAGCACTTGCTATTCCTATGATCGTTATACTTGCTATTCAAACAGTATTTGTAATGCTTTATACATACTTTGTAACTTACAATGTTATGAGACTTCCATTCATTGCTACAAAATATGACGCTGCTGTTATGGCTGCTGGACACTGTGGATTTGGACTAGGAGCTACTCCAACAGCAATTGCAAACATGGAAGCATTTACTTCTGTAAATGGATTCTCAACAAAAGCGTTCTTTATAGTACCTCTAGTTGGAGCACTATTTATTGACTTTACAAATGCTGCTGTAATTACAATATTTATTAATATGTTCTCTTAATATTTAAAAATAGCTACATAAATTAAATACTTGATTGGGGGGAATTAAATTATGAACAATAATTTTAACATTGGAGTATTTGATTCTGGTGTTGGGGGAACAACTGTTTTAAAGGAAATCATCAATGCTTTACCTAATGAAAATATTCTTTACTATGGAGATAATGGAAATGCTCCATATGGAGAAAGAACATTAGAAGATATACAAAGATTATGTCTAAAAATTATGGAATTTTTTAAAGTTAATAATTGTAAAGCTGTGGTTATAGCTTGTAATACAGCTACTGCTGCTTCATTAGAGATAATCAATGAAAAATATAATATTCCTGTTATAGGAGTTATTAATCCAGGAGCTAAATCAGCTATTAAAGCAAGTAAAAGTAGAAATATTGGGGTTCTATCTACTCCATTTACTGCTAAATCAAATGCTTATGCTAATGCTATTAAAAAACTAGATGATAGTATTACAGTGTATCAAGAGGGTTGTTCTGAATTATGTCCTATGATAGAAAATTCTTGGGAAACTTATGAAAATAGAGAAGAGATTCTAAAAAATCATATTTCAACTTTCCCTGAAACTGTGGATACTATAGTATTAGGATGTACTCATTATCCTATTATTAGAGAAGATATAGCTAAACTGTTTACTAAAACAATTGTAGATCCAGCAAAAGAAACTGCTATTGAACTACAAAAAACTTTAGAAAAGCTTAATCTTCTTAATTCATCAACTGAAAAAGGAAAGATTGATTTCTTTGTAAGTGGTGAGATTGAAAAGTTTAAAAAAGTTGCTGAAAAATTTTTAGGGTTTAAAATAGATAACATTTATCAATTTGATAAGTAATGTTTAAAGATTTAAAGAGCCGAGAAATTAATCTCGGCTCTTTTTGTATCTAATCTTTCTTTATTTTTTCTATTGTAAATCCTGTAAATCCATAAATTATAGATAGGATTGGTGAAATTAAATTAAAGAAACAATATGGTACATATACCCAAGGACCTACTCCTAAAGCACTCATCATAAATGCTCCACAAGTATTCCAAGGTACAAGTGGTGATGACATTGTTCCTGAATCCTCTAAAGCTCTCGATAAGTTTTTAGCAGCTAATCCTCTCTCTTCATAGCTTTCTTTAAACATTCTTCCTGGTATAACTATTGAAAGATATTGATCTCCTGCTACATTATTAACAAATATAGGTGTAAGTATAGTAGCTAAAATCAATTTCCCATCAGTATTAGCAAATTTCAGAATCTCTTGAGCTATTCTTCCTAACATTCCAGATTTTTCCATAATTCCACCAAAAGTCATAGCACACAATATTAGTGAAACTGTCCACATCATTGAATCAAGTCCACCTCTTGTAAGTAGCTCATCTACCATTGGCATCCCTGTATTACCTACATATCCATAATGTAGTGAGTAAAGAGCCTCTTTTAAACTAGCTCCTTGTACTAAAACTGCTGCTCCAGATCCTATTAATGATCCTATAAATAGCCCTGGTATTGCTGGAACTTTCATTATTACCATTCCTATTACAAAAGCTGGAATTAAAAGTAAAAACGGATTTATATTAAATGCACCTGATAAAGTATCTAATATCTCATTTATCTGTGCAATATCAACCTCTCCCCCTGCTGTTTTTTTCAAACCTAATATTACAAATGAAATAAGGGTAATTGTATATGCTGGTACTGTTGTATATAGCATATGTTTTATATGTTCAAACAGATTCGAGCCTGCCATAGCTGGTGCTAATGTTGTTGTATCAGACATTGGGGACAGCTTATCTCCAAAGTATGCCCCTGATATAATAGCCCCTGCTATTATCGGTCTAGGAAGTCCTAATCCCTCTCCTATTCCTACCAATGCAATTCCTACCGTGGATGCAGTACTCCACGAACTTCCTGTAGCTATAGATACTATTGAACATATAACCACAGTAACTGGTAAAAATACAGTTGGGTGTATTATCTTTAGTCCATAATATATCATTGTTGGAACTACTCCTGATAAAATCCAACTTCCAATAACCATTCCAATTATCATTAGAATTAATATAGCTCTCATAGACATCTTTATCGTGTCTACGACACCGTCTTCCAATTCATTCCAAGTTGCACAACCAGAAACTTTTGCTACTAATGCTGCAAAAATAGCTGAGATAAAAATTGGAATATGCACATCAAGTTTTGCAACTTGAACAGAATAATAAAGTGTTACTACCAAGAAAACTACTGGTAGCAGTGCATAATAAAGTGTTACCTGTTTCTTTTTCATTTCTCTTCTATCAACTCCCTTTGTTTTTAATTTATATCAAACATTAATATACGTTATATGGTTATAAATGTCAATAAAAATTTCTTTTTATTTTAGGCACTTTTTTCCATCAGATGATGATCTTTTTTTCTGTCTTCCATATATGTGTCTTTCATGCTTTCAATCAGCTCTTCATACTGATCTTCGTTTAGTTTTAAATTTTCTATCAACAATGATATTCCATTCTTTTTAGAGTAATTAAATTCTGTTGCATAAAAGCTTACTGTGATTTCATTTTCAATCTCTCCTATTGCAATATAGAAATCTGATTCCTCCTTAGTTTTACACGAAAATAAATATTTTAATGATTCAAATCTATATTTTTCTAATTGAACTTTTAACCACTCTATATCTCCAGCAAATCTATAATAAAAACACATTTTATCATCTATATCAAAATTATTCTCATGCTGCTGGAATTTATAC
The DNA here is from genome assembly GCA_900543175.1 of uncultured Fusobacterium sp. GTDB lineage: Bacteria > Fusobacteriota > Fusobacteriia > Fusobacteriales > Fusobacteriaceae > Fusobacterium_A. Next base: position 471 of record UQQO01000152.1, on the reverse strand, counting down.
AGTATTATCCCTCCTACAATAATAGCTATCACAATTATAAGTACTATATTGATTTCCATTGTCTTTTCTCCTTTATAAATATATATGTTCTAAAAAATTATTATAACATTCCTAAATATTTTTTCAAGATAAATTTTTATATTTAATTTTTTTCTCTACTAAACTATAATTTCCAAAAGTAGAGGAGTGCAAACGACTACTACTTTTGAGACGCAGAAATGGAGTTTCTGTGAACCTTTACATTAACAAAACTTATAGTTTTTAACATTAAGTTGCTCCATGCCAGTGAATAAAGAATCCCTATTACTCATTCCGTTGAAAATGCAAAACTCGCTCCGTAAACTCCGCTCAAACACGTTGCATTTTCTTAACTTTATTTCGCTGAGGGTTTCTAAAAAATTAATGTAGCACAGGATTTCGCCTGTGTCTCAAAAGTAATAGTCGTTTGCACTTCTTTACTTTTGGAAATTA
>UQQO01000151.1 GCA_900543175.1 uncultured Fusobacterium sp. | reverse complement strand
GGGTATAAGAGATCTTTAACATTAAGAAAATAAAAGTTCTTTTAAAAGATGTGCAGATGATTTCTTTAAAAATCAAAAAAGATAAGGAAGATAGGAAAAATTATATAGATAGGAGGCATTTGTTGAATATTGAGGAAATAAGTTAGAGGGCTGTTTGGTAATCAAATATCAGACAGCCCTTTTTCAATTATAAAAATATAAAAGGAAAACACAAAGATATTTCATAAACTATAATAAGTAGAAATAAAACTGGCAAATAGTTTTTAAAAGTTTTTTCATATGAAAAAAACTAAAAGAATATAGAAGGTATGGTGATCATATGGAAGATAAGTTTATTATTTTTAATGGGGTTCTTTGTAGTAAATATTTAACACGAATGAAGGGATATGCTGAACGAGATTTAGAGGATGAGTTGAAAAAAAGAAAGATAAGTTTTTCAGAGTTTTTAAAACTTACTGAAAAAATCTATAATCAAAATAAGATAGAGAGTTTAAAATTTAGATATAGTGAACTTGATAAGATAATAGAGGGGAGTGATTTAATTTTTTCTCTTCCTTTCTCAGGGTGTGATGAGCTATTGAATGTCTATCCAAACTCTTTGAAAGTGATTAAACTTCCAATTTTAAAGAAAGAGGAGGAGATTCTTTTTAGTTTAAAAAGAGGTGAAAAGAGTATAAAAGTGAAAAATGATTTAAAAAATATTTTAATAAAAATAAATGAGATAAGTTTAATCTTAAAAAGGGAAGTAGAAAACTATAATAATGATCTGAAAATAATGTTAAAGAAAAAAGAGGAAGAGTTATATTCATAAAAAAATGCACACACTATTTTAAAATAATGTGTGCATTAAATATTATCTCATATTTTCTTTATTGAATTTTTTAACTACTTCTAAAATCTCTTCTGAAGTGTTAAGTTTCATAATCTCTTCAACTAGATCTTCACATTTCTTTTTATCTAGTGACATTAGATTTTTCTTTATTTTTGGAACTGATATTGCTGACATTGAGAAAGCATCTAATCCCATTCCAAATAGTATAGCTGTTGCATTTTCATCTCCTGCAAACTCTCCACACATTGAAATTGTTATTCCAGCTTCATGTGCTCCTTTAATTGCAAGTCTAATAGCTTCTAAAACACATGGATTATATGTGTTGTATAATCTTGAAATATTTTCATTTCCTCTATCAACAGCAAGTGTATATTGAGTTAAATCGTTTGTTCCTATTGAGAAGAAGTCTACCTCTTCAGCAAAGTTTCTTGCTCTAAAAGCTACTGCTGGAGTTTCAACCATAATTCCAAGAGCTATATTTTCATCAAATTTAGCTCCTTCAGTTTGTAACTCAGCTTTACACTCTTCAAGAATAGCCCTTGCTCTTCTGATCTCTGTTATATCCATGATCATAGGTAACATTATTTTTATATATCCAAAAGCAGATGCTCTTAATAGAGCTCTGAATTGTGTTCTTAGTATTTCTGTTCTATCAAGACAAACTCTTATAGCTCTCCAACCTAGGAATGGATTTTCCTCTTTTGGAAGTTGCATATAAGGAAGAGATTTGTCTCCACCAATATCCATAGTTCTTATTGTAACAGGTTTTCCTTCCATTTTTTCAGCAACAGTTTTATAAGCTTCAAATTGCTCATCTTCAGTAGGGAATCTGTCGTTGTTCATAAATAAGAACTCTGTTCTATATAGTCCAATACCTGTAGCACCATTTCTTAAAACTCCTTCTACATCTTTTGGAGATCCAATATTTGCCCAAGTACCAACTTTAGTTCCATCTAATGATATAGCTTCTTTATCTTTTAATTGTTTTAAAAGTTCTTTTTCAGCAAAGAAATTACTTCTTTTTTCTTCATATTTTCCTATCTCTTCTTCAGTTGGATCAATTATAATATCTCCTTTTAAAGCATCAACTATAACTGTATCTCCACTTTTTACAAGAGAACAGATATTTCCAGTTCCTACTACTGCAGGAAGTTCAAGAGATCTAGCCATAATAGAAGAGTGTGCAGTTTTTCCACCAACTTCAGTAACAAATGCTACAACATTGTTTAGATCAATTTGAGCAGTGTCAGAAGGAGTTAAATCTTTTGCTGCAATAATTGTATTTGCAGGAAGTGAGCTTAAATCAATTATCTCAATTCCAGCAGTGTTGTAAAGCCATCTCTTTCCAATATCTTTAAGGTCTGCTGCTCTCTCTCTTAGATACTCATCTTCAAGATTAGCTAGCATTTCACAATAATCGTCAATTCCTCTTTGAAGAGCCGCTTCAGCACATATATTTTCATCTTCAATAATTTCAGTAACTTCATCAAAAAGATCTTCATCTTCAAGAAGAGTGATATGTCCATCAAATATAGCAGCTTTGTCTTCTCCTAATTTTTCAGCAGTTTTTTCTCTAATCTTTAAAAGTTGCTCTTTAGATTTTTCTCTACCTTCAAGTAGTCTTTCTTTTTCACTATCAGTGTTTCCAACTTTTTCAGTTTTAATTACAAGTTCTTGCTCTTGGTATAAAAATATTTTTCCAATAGCAATACCTGGTGATGCTTCAATACCCTTAATTTTTCTACTCATTTTACTTACCATTTCCCTTTCTTATTTTTTTAATAACTGCAGTTGACTAAAAAAATAGAAGGTACTATTTAAGTACCTTCTATTAAAAATTAAATCTAGTCTTTTAAATTTTCAAGAAGGTGAGCTAATTGTTCTACAGCTGTATCAGCGTCGTCTCCTTCAGCATATACAGTTATTTTAGTACCTTTTTTTACTCCTAGAGAAAGTAGTTTTAAAAGAGAAGTCCCTTTTACTCTTTTTCCAGCTTCGTTTTCAACTTCAATTTGAGAATTAAAAGTTTTTGCTAGACTAACAAATTCATTTCCTGGTCTTGTGTGAAGTCCAGTTTCATTTTTGATTTCAACAGTTTTACTTGCCATGTTTCTTTCCACCCTCTTATCTAAAATAATTATATTAAATTATGTTTATGTTATCAATAGCGTACTTTATTTTAGAGCTTTTGTCAATATCTTTTTCTTAATAAAAATCAAAATATTTTTTAGTTTTAGTAGTAATTGACAATATCTAGCAAATAGTAGTAATATAAAAGAGAGATAGAAAATTAAGAATTACAAGGGGGTTTTAAGATGGATATAAAAGAAGTAAAAGCTAATGCGAGAGAAAAAATGAAAGGTTTTTGTAATGTATGTAAAATTTGTGATGGAATCTTTTGTTCCGGAAAAGTGCCTGGTATGGGTGGAACTGGTACAGGAGAATCATTTAAAATATCATATTTAAAATTAAAAAATATAAAGGTAGTTATGAGAACACTTCATAATGTAACTGAGCCTAAAATGAACATTGAACTTTTTGGACAAAAATTATCATTTCCATGTTTAGGTGCTCCTATAACAGGAACTAAATTTAATATGGGAGGAGGAGTTACAGAGGAAGAATACTGCCATGACGTCATAAAAGGTGCTGTTGATGCAGGAACAATAGGAATGATAGGAGATACTGGAGATCCTACTTGTTATGAATTTGGACTAAAAGCTATTAAAGAAAATAATGGAATGGGAATTGCTATAATAAAACCAAGAAGCAATGAAGAGATTATTAAGAGAATAAGAATGGCAGAGGAAGCTGGAGCAATAGCAGTAGGAGTAGATGTAGATGGTGCTGGGCTTGTAACAATGAAACTTTTTGGACAACCAGTAGGACCTAAATCTTTTGAGGATTTAAAAGAACTTGTAAACTCTACTAAGCTTCCATTTATAGTAAAAGGAATTTTAAGTGTAGATGAAGCAAAACTTTGTGCAGAAGCTGGAGTTAATACAATAGTAGTTTCTAATCATGGTGGGAGAGTTCTTGCTGAAACTTTAGCTCCTTGTGATGTATTAGAAGAGATTGTAGAGGCAGTTGGAGATAAAATTAATGTATTAGTAGATGGGTCAGTAAGAGAGGGTGTAGATATTCTTAAATACTTAGCTTTAGGAGCAAAGGGAGTATTAGTAGGAAGACCTCTTATTTGGGGATCTATTGGTGGAAGAGAAGAGGGAGTAAAAACTATCTTTGATACTCTTAGAAATCAATTAAATCAAGCTATGATCCTTACAGGAACTGCTGATGCTAACAGTGTAGAAAAGAGAATAATAGTTAAATAAAGTAGAGAAAGGAAGACTTTATGAAAATAGTTTTAGGTTCTGAAAAAAACGTAGAAGAGTTTATAAAGTTGAGAATGGAACTTTTTAAAGAACTTGGAGAGATAAAAGAGAAGGACAATATAGAGGAACTGATTTGGGAAACTAAACAGTATTACCTTCAACACATAAAAAAAGATCTTTACTGTTGGTTTATAGAGATTGAAGAAAAAGTAGTTGCAGTAGCTTCAATGTGCACTTTTTGTAGAATTCCATATTATGAAAATCCAGTTGGAGTAGAGGGGTATATATTGAATGTTTATACTAGCTTAAATAGTAGAAAAAAAGGGTTAGCAACAAAACTTGTAAAGGAGATTATAGAGTTTTCAAAAAATAACTCTATAAAGAGATTATGGCTAAATTCTAGTGAGTCAGGGAAAAATATATATAAATCTCTGGGATTTATTGAAAAAGAAAATGAGATGGAGTATTTTATTTAAAAAAGCTGTGTGGGTATTTTTACCTACATAGCTTTTGTTTTAGTTGTCTATAATTTTTAACTTAATAATAAAAAAGGCTGAGTGATCTTTTATGCCTTACTCAACCTC
>UQQO01000150.1 GCA_900543175.1 uncultured Fusobacterium sp. | reverse complement strand
ATAATATATATATCTTCAAGGCAAGATGTGGAAACTAATAATGAAATTACATTGCTAGTTTCTAAGTTAAGCTATAAGGAATTTGAATCACCCATAATTCAAGAATTTTCAATAAGTTATATTATAAATTATCTTTATTTATATTATACAGAAAAAGAGGATATATAGTAAATAATAAAAAGAATATATTAATTGTTTAATAATATAGCTGGAGTAGAAATATTTCCAGCTTTTTTTATAGATGAGAAATATGAAGTAAGATTTTTTTATTTTGAAAATTTACTTATAAAAAATAACTACCATAATTTTAAAATATAATATATAATATATAATAAAAAAATAAATACAAAAAAGGTAGGTGAAACTCGTTTAAAACGGGGGAAATTTTGAAAAATGATTTTTGTTTAAAAATTAGCAACATGGAAAAAACTTACAAAAATATGGCAGGGCAAAAGACCATTGCACTTCAAGATATTAATCTAGAAGTAAAAGAAGGAGAATTTATTTCAATAATTGGTCCTTCAGGATGCGGAAAATCTACACTATTGAAAATAGTAAGTGGTTTAGATAATCCAACTGGTGGAAAAATTGAATTTAATGAGAATTTTGATTTAAGCCAATATATAGGATTTGTTTTTCAAGATTCTGTACTACTTCCTTGGAAAAATGTATATGATAATGCAGTTTTTCCTTTAGAAATAAAAAATTTAAAAACAAAAGAAAATCTTGAAAAATTAGAGCAATTGTTATCTATGGCTGGGTTAGCAGATTTTAAAAAATCACTTCCAAGGGAACTTTCCGGTGGGATGAGACAAAGAGTTTCAATAGTTAGATCGCTTTCTTATGATCCAAAACTTTTATTAATGGATGAACCTTTTGGAGCTTTAGACGCTTTAACTAGAGACTCCTTAAATATAGAGTTATTAAAAATTTGGGAACAAACTAAAAAAACTATATTATTTGTAACTCATAGTATTGATGAAGCTGTATTTCTTTCAAGTAAAGTGATAGTGATGTCACCTAGACCTGGAAGAATCAAAGAGATTTTAGATATAGATCTAGGGTATCCAAGAACAGTAGAGATAAGAAATAATCCTAAATTTATAGAATACAGTAAATATTTAAGAGAGGTGTTAGAATAATATGGAAAAGAAAATCAAAAGTTTGTGCAAAGGATTTTCTGAGTATGTTATCTCTATTGGTGTATTTTTGATAATTTGGGGTATATATGTAAAAGTTAGTGGAGTAGCTGAATATATAATGCCATCTCCAGTAAAAGTTTTACAAAAGTTATTTGAAATTGTTGTTAAAGGACAAATATGGGAACATTTCTTTGCCACTTCTATTATAATTTTTGTTGGATATTTTATAGGAGTGCTTTTAGGAATCTTCTTTGGTTATATTATAGAAAAGTGTACAATTTTAAAGGAAATGTTAATGCCCTATCTTATATTTTTTCAAACAGCACCAAAGATTGCATTAGTACCATTGTTTGTAATTTGGTTTGGACTAGGTCTTACTTCTAAATTAGTTTTAATTGTATCAATGGTATTTTTTCCAGTTATGGTAGCAACAATGGTTGGAATAAGTTCTGTACCTAAAGATATGAGAAATCTAATGAAAATACTAAATGCAAATAAGTTACAAATTCTTTTTAAAATAGAATTGCCACACTCAATGCCAATGATTTTTTCTGGATTGAAAATAGGAATGGTTCAAGCAATAATTGGAGCTATAGTTGCTGAATGGATATCTGGAAAAGTTGGATTAGGTTATGTTTTAATATTTGCATCTTCAACATTCGATACAACTTTATTAATTGCTGGAATCTTTTTTACTATTATTGTAGGAATTTTCTATTATGAAGTTGTAAATATTTTAGAAAAAAAGATTCTTTATTGGCACGAATCACAAAGAATAGAGAAATAAAAGGAGTAATTAAATGTATATAAAAGCAGATAAACCTGTTTATGAAGAGGGAACAGCTCATTTAAGATGTAAATCAGATAAAATCTCAGAGATTGTTTTTTTACCTGGAGATCATGCAAGAGTTGAAATGTTTAGAGATTTGTTAGAGGATTATGAAATAGTTTCTTTTAATAGAGAATTTAAAGTAGGAACTGGTAAATATAACAGAGTTCCTATAACTATTTGTTCTACTGGTATTGGAGGACCATCAACAGAGATAGCAGTTACAGAATTGATTGAATTAGGAGCAAAATATCTTATTAGAATAGGTGGTTGCGGAGCTATAAGAGAAGATATAAAATGTGGAGAATTTATAATTAATACAGGGTCTGTAAGAATGGGTGGAAGTTCAAAATTCTATGCTATGCCTGAGTATCCAGCAGTAGCAGATTTTGATTTAGTAATGTGCCTTAAAGAAGCAACTGAAAAGAAAAATTTTAAATGTCATTTAGGAATAGGAGCATCAATAGGATCTTTCTACAGAGGTCAAGGAAGAAATCCACTTTCAGTAGCAGATAAGCATTATCAAGATTTATACAATGAATTAATTAGATTAAATGTAATGAATCTTGAAATGGAAGCTGAAACAATATTTACTCTTTCATCAATCTATGGAGTAAAGGCTGCAAGTATTTGTGTAGTTCATTGTAATAGAATTACAAACGAGTGGTTGGTAGAATATGGAGATCCACAATTAAATATGTGTAAAACAGCTTTAGAAGCGGCAGAAATATTATATAATAAAATAAATAATAAGGGGGAATAATTTATGAAGAAATTATTTTTAATACTATTTTCAATTTTAACATTAGGTTTATTCAGTGGATGTGGAGAAACAAAAGAAAATACTCCTGCCAAAAAAGATGAAATTCAAAAAGTTTCTATTCAAATTGATGGAGCAGCAGTTCCATATTATGCACCAATGTATATAGCTAAAGAAAAAGGATATTTTAAAGAACAAGGTTTAGATGTAGATTTTTATTATGCAGCAGCAGCAGAGATTGTTAAAAATGTAGCTACAGGAAATGTTCAATTTGGTTTCCCTAATGCAGATTCTGTAATTCTTGCTAAATCACAAGGAATTCCAGTAAAAGTTGTAAATACAACTTACCAACATGGATTAGGAGCTCTTATTTTCCAAAAGTCTTCTGGAATAACAGAACCAAAAGATTTAAAAGGAAAGAAAATTGGAGTTACTAGTTTTGGAAGCCCTAATTATATTCAATTACAAGTTATGTTAGAAAAAGCAGGAATGAGTATTGATGATGTAAAAGTTGAAATAATTGGTACAGGAGCTATTGTAAATGCTTTAGTTAGTGGACAAGTAGATGCTATTATGTTCTCAATGCTTAGAACTATTGAATTAAAAAATCAAGGTGTAGATGTTGGAGAAATCCGTTCAGATGAGTTTTTACCATCTCATGGAAATGTACTTATAGTTGGAGATAAATTCTTAAACGAAAATAAAGATGTAGTTAGTAAATTCAATACAGCTTTAAATAAAGGAATTCAATATATTATTGATGGGAATGCAAAAGAAGCTGTAGAAATGTCAGTTGAAAAATATGCACCTAGTTTTAAAGGAAGAGAAGAAATTGTGACAACTATTCTTGATGAAGTATTTATTCCATATTTATGGCAAAGTGAAAATACTAAAAAGAATGGATTAGGATATTCAGATGCTGAGAGATGGAATAATTCAATAAAAGTTTTAAAAGAATATGGAGTAATAGAAAAAGAGATAGATGCTAAAGAATTAATTGGAAATATAAAATAGTGTAGGAGAGAGAAATGACAAAAGAAAGAAGAAAAGTTTTACTACCACTTTTATTTTTTCCAATAATTATAATACTTTGGAAAGCATATATAGCCCTTTTTAATGTTCCAGATTATCTTTTACCTCAACCAGAAGTTCTGTTGCAAACAACAATAGATTTATTGGTTAAGGGAGATATGGTGTATCATATTTATATTACTTTAAAAGAAGTGTTTATAGGTATTATAATTGGAATATTCAGTGGACTTATAGTAGGGTACATTGTTGCCAAATCTAGATATATAGAAAAATTGATAATGCCATTTGTTCTAATTGTTCAAACAGCACCAAAAATATCTCTAGCACCACTATTTATTTTATGGTTTGGATTGGGATTAGAATCTAAAATTGCATTAGTAATATTAGTAGTTTTATTTCCAGTAATGGTTAATGAAATTGTTGCAATTAGAAGTATTGATAAAAATATGTATAATCTTATGAAAATTTTAAATAGTACTTCTTTTCAAAAGTTTTATCATATTGAATTACCATACTCTTTAGAAGCTATACTTTCTGGAATAAAAGTAGCAGTAACACAAGCTATAACAGGAGCAGTTATAGGAGAAATGATAGGAGCAAAAGCAGGATTAGGGTATTTATTGATTCTTGGAAATGAAACTTATGATATTAAATTAGTTTTAAGTTCAATTTTTGTCTTAAGCATAGTTGGTTTGCTTTTATATATAATTGCTGAAAAAATTGAAAAAAGATTTTTAACTTGGAAAATTTAAATAATAAAGTAAAAAATATGTTGCACCCAAAATCTTGAATAAGATGATGGGTGCAATTTTTATTTCTTTCATATTATATTTTAAAATTTAAAAATATTAAATACATCTGATAAATTCTCGCTTCAAGAATTTTGCTATCAAATAGAGCAATCTTTTTTGCAATCCATGTATCAAACAATGCCTGAAAATGATGCTAATATGATTTTTGCTATGCTGTTTGGTGGGTATAATATCGAAAAAGACATCTTAGAAGCTTACTCCATCACTGG
>UQQO01000149.1 GCA_900543175.1 uncultured Fusobacterium sp. | reverse complement strand
GTCAAAACCTAGCGATGTGCTAGATAACTGAGCTTAGCTAGATAAATTATAGTTTCTATATTAAAAGAGACTGCTAAAATTGATAAATTATCAACTTATAGCAGTCTCTATATTTTAAACTATTTTATTTAACAAGAACTATTAGATTTTACTTACATCGAATACTTCAAGTTTATCTTCTTCAACATGTCTATCTTGCATTCTTAAAATTGCACTGATAGTGTCTAAAGCTGTTAAAACTTCAACTCCATATTCAATAGCAGTTCTTCTCATTTTGAATCCATCTCTTTGAGCGTCATTTGCTTTTGTAGGTGTATTGATTAGTAAATCAACTTCTCTATTTTTTAATACATCAGAGATGTTAGGTGACGCTTCTCCCATTCTGTTTACTATCTTAGCTTCAACACCATTATCAGCTAGGAATTTTTGAGTTCCTTTAGTTGCATAAAGGATAGATCCGTGCTCAACAAGGCTCTTAGCTATTGGTAAGAATTCCTCTTTATCTTTATCTCTAATAGTAACAAGTATCTTTCTATCTTTGATTAGGTGAACTCTCTTAGCTCCTAAAAGTCCTTTATAGATAGCTTCATCTACGTTGTTTCCAACTCCAAGAACTTCTCCTGTAGATCTCATTTCAGGTCCTAATGATACTTCAACACTTGAAAGTTTTTCAGTAGAGAATACTGGTACTTTTACAGCAACTACATTTGGTTTTTTATAGATTCCTGTTCCATAAGGCATATCTTTTAATTTTTCTCCAAGTGCCACTCTTGTAGCTATTTCAATAGCAGGTACTCCTGAAACTTTTGAAATATATGGAACTGTTCTTGAAGATCTTGGGTTAACTTCAATTACATATAGTTTGTGCTCATAAGCTATAAATTGAATGTTCATCATACCTTTAACTTCAAGAGCTTTAGCTATTTTCTTAGTGATTTCAAGAAGTTCTTCCTCTGTTCCTTCATATAGATTTTGTTGAGGATAGATAGTTATTGAGTCTCCAGAGTGAACTCCTGCTCTTTCTAAGTGTTCCATAACTCCAGGGATTAATACATCTTCTCCATCACAGATAGCATCTACTTCAAGTTCAATACCGTTTAGATATTTATCTATTAATACTGGGTTTGAAGGGTCTCTATCAAATGATGCTTCTAGGTATTTAACTAGGTTATATTCATCGTGACAAATTTCCATTCCTTGTCCTCCAAGTACATATGAAGGTCTTACAAGTACTGGATATTTAATTTCATTTGCTATTGAGATTCCATGGTTTACATCCCATACTGCTCTTCCTTTTGGTCTAGCAATATCAAGTTCTTCCATCATCTCTTCAAATCTTTCTCTATCTTCTGCTTCGTCAATTTTGTCTGCACTTGTTCCAATTACTTTTATTCCTCTATCACTTAGGTCATTTGCTAATTTAATAGCTGTTTGTCCTCCAAATTGAAGAATAACTCCTTCTGGTTTTTCTTTTTCAAGAATATTCATAATATCTTCTGTTACAAGTGGTTCAAAGTATAGTTTATCAGCAGTTGAGAAGTCTGTTGATACAGTTTCTGGGTTGTTGTTGATAATTATACTTTCTATTCCAAGTTTTTTAAGTGTTTTAACTGCATGTACTGTACAGTAGTCAAATTCTATTCCTTGTCCAATTCTGATTGGTCCTGAACCTATAACAACTATTTTTCTTCTATCTGATACTGTTGCATCATCATATTGGTCATAAGTTGAGTAGTAATATGAAGATGTAGCTTTGTATTCTCCAGCACAAGTGTCAACCATCTTGTAAACCGGTGTTATATGATAAGCTTTTCTCTTAGTATAGATGTCATCTTCACTGATTCCCATAAGATCTGCTATTCCTTTATCTGAGAATCCTTTATTTTTTAATTTTCTTAAATAATCTGGATCTAATTCTTTGAATTTTAATCCTTTTAAAATCTCTTCTTGTTTAACTATCCATTCGATTTTTTCCATGAAGAATTTATCTATTCCAGTTAATTTTTGAAGTTTTTCTTTGATATATCCTCTTCTTAACATCTCTGCAACAACGAAGATTCTTTCATCATCTGGTTTAACTACTGCAGCTTTTAATTGCTCCATAGTCATTTTCTTAGCTACTGGGTGTTCTAAGTTATATCTTCCAATTTCAAGTGATCTGATTCCTTTTAAGAAAGCTGATTCAAATGTACTTCCGATAGCCATAACTTCTCCAGTTGCCATCATTTTTGTTCCTAGTGTTCTATTTGCTTTTTTGAATTTATCAAATGGCCACTTAGGAATTTTTACAACTATATAGTCAATAGTTGGATCGAAACAAGCATAAGTTGTTTGAGTAGCTTCGTTTACTATTTCATCAAGAGTGTATCCCATAGCAAGTTTTGTAGATACTCTAGCTATTGGGTAACCAGTTGCTTTTGATGCAAGAGCTGATGATCTTGAAACTCTTGGGTTGATCTCTATAATTGCATATTCAAATGATTTTGGATGAAGAGCAAATTGAACGTTACATCCTCCAATAACTCCAACTTCATTTACTATTTTAACTGCTGATGCTCTAAGCATTGCACACTCTTTAGCTGATAATGTTTGAGTTGGTGCAACAACTATTGAGTCTCCAGTATGGATTCCAACTGGGTCAACGTTTTCCATGTTACATACAACTATTGTATTTCCATTTTTATCTCTGATTACTTCATATTCAATCTCTTTCCATCCATAGATTGATTTTTCAAGAAGTACTTGTCCTACCATTGAAAGAGCAAGTCCTTTTACTAATATATCTTCTAGTTCTTTAGGGTTGTTAGCAATTCCCCCTCCAGTTCCTCCAAGAGTATATGCAGGTCTTACAACGATTGGGTATCCAATCTCTCTTGCAACTTCGAATCCTTCTTCAAGAGTTTCAACTATTTTACTTTGAATAATAGGTTCTCCTAATTTATTCATTGTTTCTCTGAATATTTCTCTGTCTTCTCCCTTTTTAATAGATTCAACAGAAGTTCCAATTACTCTTACTCCATATTTTTCAAGGATACCTTTTTCTGAAAGCTCAACTACCATGTTAAGTCCAGTTTGTCCTCCCATTCCTGCAATAATAGAGTCTGGTCTTTCTTTAGCTATTACTTTTTCAACAAATTCTATTGTGATTGGTTCGATGTATATTCTGTCAGCAACTGCTTTATCTGTCATAATTGTAGCAGGGTTTGAGTTGATAAGTACAACTTCAATTCCCTCTTTTTTTAGAGTTTCACAAGCTTGAGTTCCTGAATAGTCAAATTCAGCAGCTTGTCCTATTATAATTGGTCCTGAACCTATTACAAGTGTTTTCTTTATAGATTTATCTAACATCTTTTTCTTTCCTCCTAATTATCTAAAAACTTTTAACCTTTAACTTCACAAAATACTACGCTTTTTTCTCCATAGTCTTTAAAAAATCAGCAAATAAGTTATTTGAATCTTCTGGATATGCTTCAGGTAAGAATTGTACTCCCATAGCTGAAAGTTCAACATTTCTAAATCCTTCTACTGTTTTATCATTTAAGTTTACATGAGTAGCTTCAGCGTTTCCTAAAGCATCTATTGTATATCCATGATTTTGAGATGTTACATATATTCTGTTTCTTGCTATATCTTTAACTGGGTGGTTAGCTCCTCTGTGTCCATTGTTCATTTTAGCTATAGTTCCTCCAAGAGCTAGGTTTAATACTTGAGCTCCTAAAGATACTCCAAATACTGGAAGTTTTCCTAATACTTCTTTCACTGTAGCTACAACTTCTGGTACATCTGCTGGATTTCCAGGTCCACTTGATAAGAATAATGCATTTATATTGTGTTTTTTCATTTCTTCAAATGTTGTATTGTATGGGAATACTGAAACTGCAAATCCCATTTTAGAAAGAGAATCTATAGTACTTCTTTTAACTCCTAGATCTAGAACTCCTATTCTAAGTCCATTTCCTCCAACTTCAATTATCTCTTTTCTACTTACTTCAGCAACTGCATTTTCATATGAGAAATTATCAAACTTTTCTTTTAACTCTTTGTGTGTAAGATCATCAGTTGTGATAATAGCTTTCATAGATCCATTGTCTCTTATTATTTTAGCTATCTCTCTTGTATCTACTCCTTTAAATCCTACTACATTATATTGTCTTAAGAATCCGTCTAATGTCATTTCACATCTAAAGTTGTTAGGTAATTTTGCATCTTCTTTAATAACAAATCCTTTTAAATGAATCTTATCTGATTCCATATCATCTAGGTTGATTCCATAGTTTCCTACCATTGGATATGTCATAACTACTATCTTTCCATAAAGTGATGGATCAGTAAGAGTTTCTTGATACCCTACCATTCCAGTAGTAAAAACTATTTCTCCAGTAGTTTCACCTAAATGTCCAAAGATTTTTCCATCAAAGCTCATGCCATTTTCAAGAATAAGTTTACCTTTCATTTCCCCTCCTAAAAAAAAAGATACAACTACAAAAAGTTATATCTTAGAAAATTTAAAATATTTAAAATTATGAATAACAAATCTAAAAGAAAAATCAAAAAGAAAAGCAAATAGTTTTAGCTTAAATGTGTTATTATACTCTTTATTTGATAGTATAAATTCCGCCATATAACTTCCCTCCTGATTTTTACTAAAAAATATTATAGCTATTTTTCAGAAATTTGTCAAGTTATTTTTTGTATCCATACATAAAATAGCTTTCTCCCTTCCTTTTGAAATTAATTGTTACATATTCGTTTTATAAGAGAACATATTTATATAAATTAAGTTTTTATTTAAAAATTTTTATAATTATTCAATAAATTAAAATAAAATCTCTATATCTTAATA
>UQQO01000148.1 GCA_900543175.1 uncultured Fusobacterium sp. | reverse complement strand
ATAATATATCCCCTCCGCAAAGGTAATGTATTTAGCTCCTTAAAAATATTAATATTATGGAGGTAGCATATGAAATTACATTACAATTTAGATGGAAGTATTAATGTAGTTATCAAAAGAAATGGAGAAATTATCTTTGAACATCAGTTTAAGAATGAAAAACACTATAGAGAGTTTTTTGAATTGGTTTCTAAAAGATAATTTGGTAGCAATAGGATAAAAAAATAGAAAGGTTCTTAGAAATAAGAGCCTTTCTTTATATAAGATAAATAAAAAAAGGGCAACCTTACGATATACCCCCTCCGCACATTAATTATATCATAAACATATAGAAAAAACAATAAGAGTATTAAAAAAGACAAAAACTAAGAGGTTAAAAATGGTATTAGAAATTCAAGAAAAAATTATTTTTGAAGAAGTCAGAAAAATACTGCAAGAAGCTAGAAATAAGGTTTATAAAGCCACTAATAATGTTATGGTAGAGGCTTATTGGAATATAGGAAGAATAATAGTAGAAAAGCAAAGTGGCAATGAAAAAGCTGAATATGGAACAGCACTACTAAAAAATCTTTCTAAAGAGATGACTAAGGAATTTGGAAAAGGATTTACAGTAGCTAATCTAAAAAATATGAGACAGTTTTATTTAACTTTTCCAAAAAGCTACGCACTGCGTAGCGAATTGAGTTGGACACATTATAGACTTCTTATGAGAATAGAAAATGAGAATGCTAGAAATTTTTATATAGAGGAAACTATAAAATCTAACTGGAGTACAAGGCAGCTTGAAAGACAAATAACGACACTTTTTTATGAGAGAATTTTATCAAGTAAAAATAAAGAGAAAGTTTCTCAAGAGATATATAAGCTAGAACCTAAAAAAAATAGACCTGAAGATATAATAAAAGACCCTTATGTTTTAGAATTTTTAGGATTGCCTGAGAATATAGATTTTTTAGAGAAAAACTTAGAGCAATCACTTATAAATCACTTACAGAAATTTTTATTAGAACTTGGGAGAGGATTTTCTTTTGTTGCTAGACAAAAAAGAATAACTTTTGATGGAAGACATTTCTATATAGATTTAGTTTTTTATAACTATATTTTAAAATGTTTTGTCCTTATTGATTTAAAACTTGGAGATTTAACTCATCAGGATTTAGGTCAAATGCAAATGTATGTTCATTATTTTCAAGAAGAAATGATGAATGAGGGAGATAATCCTCCTATAGGAATAGTTCTTTGTGCAGATAAAAGCGATTCAATAGTAAAGTATACTTTACCTAAAGGGGAAAAACAGATATTTGCTTCAAAGTATATGCTTTATTTACCAAGTGAAGAAGAGTTATTATTAGAATTAAGAAAAGAATATGATATATTAGAGCAGGAAAATAAATTAAAAACTGATGATTAAAATTTACCTGATTTTTGGAAGGGTGGTAAGATGAAAAAGAGAATAGGTATTTTTTATAAAAAAGAAAATCCAAATGTTATAAGTAGTGCAGTGTTAAATGTAGATAGAGAAATGATAGAGATTTTAGGTATCTCAATAAAAGAAAATGATATAAAATTTTCTTTTAAAGATAATAAAATAACAATTCAAAAAGGAAGTTTTGAAAATCCTATTAAATCAAAGGATAAAAATATTATAGAAAAAAATATAAAACTTAATTTTACAAAAGTGTATAAGGATAAAGATTATTTAATAACTAGATTAAATATTCCTTCAGCAGTTATAAAGGCAATGAACCTTACTTCAGAGGATAATGAAGTAGAAGTTATAGAGGTAGATGACAAAATTGTAATAGAAAGGAGTAAAAAAGAGATGGGGAAAGTTTTTAGTATCAAAGTAAACAAAGGTGGAATTGGTAAAACTTTTTTAACTGTTCAGCTAGGATACGGACTTGCTATGCAGGACAAAAAAGTGCTATTACTTACATCAGATTCACAAAATAATATTTTAGATTATACTTTATCTGATGATGAAGTTGATAAGATAGATTTCAAAAAAGACCTTAGATATTGTGTAATGAATGATAAGGTTGAAACAGTAAAACTAAGAACTAATCTTTATTTTATTCCTACTAAGAGTTCTCTTTTTACCGATAGATTCTTGGAAAAATTGCCTGAATTTATAAAGAAAATGCAAGAGGAATATGATTATATTTTAATTGACAGTATTCCTACAATGAAAATAGATAGTACTTTCGTTGCTTGTTCAGACAAAGTTATTATTCCTATGTTCTGTGATAATCCAACACTTAAAGGGGCTATAAACGTTATAAAAGAAACAGGAGTAGAAAAGATACATTCTATCATAGTTAATAAATATAGACCAACAGCAACTCAAAAAGGAATCTTAAAAGATATTAAAGAAGCAATAGAGGGAACAGATATAGTATTCCCTGAACCTATTAAAGAACTTTCACAAGTAGAAACTTTAGCCAGAAAGGGTAAAACTATTTGGGAAAGTAGAGCGAAAATCCTTGCAGCAGCTCAAGAATCTTTATTAGATGTTATTCTAAAATTATAATTTTACTTTCTCGCACGGTGCGAGAAAGTAAAAAATAAATTGCATTGTGCTACTTAGTTATTAAAGAAGGAAGGTTTAGAACTGTTATTAAAAATATGTAAATTTATATAATATTAAATAACATAAAAAATGATTAAGGAGTTAATAGAAGATGATACTTGCGAAGAAAGTTAGAATTTATCCAACTAAAGAGCAAGAACAAAAATTGTGGCAATCTGTAGGAACTGCTAGGTTTATCTATAACTATACTCTTGCAAAACAGGAAGAAAATTATAAAAATGGTGGTAAATTTATTAGCGATGGAACTATTAGAAAAGAATTAACTCAATTAAAGAAGTCAGAACTAACTTGGTTAAATGAAGTGTCAAATAATGTTGCTAAACAAGCTGTAAAAGATGCTTGTAATGCCTATAAAAGTTTTTTTAAAGGTTTAGTTAATAAGCCAAAATTTAAAAGTAAAAAGAAAAGTAAACCTAGTTTTTATAACGATCCTGTAAAATTAAAAGTTAAAGAGAAAAAAGTTTTGATTGAAAAAATAGGGTGGATAAAAACAAATGAACAAATACCAAGGAATGTTAAATATAATAATCCTAGAGTTACTTATGATAATAAATACTGGTATATATCCGTAGGAGTGGAAGTTGATAAAAAGCAGGAAGAATTAACAGATATTTCATTAGGTATAGATTTAGGATTAAAAGATTTAGCTATTTGTTCAGATGGAAAAGTTTTTAAAAATATTAATAAAACTAAAGAAGTTAAAAATTTGGAAAAAAGATTAAAACAGAAACAAAGACAAATTAGTAGAAAATATAAGATGAATAAAATTAAAAAAGAGGGAGGTGGACGTTGTCAATTTATAAAAACTAAAAATATAGAGAAATTAGAGAATACAACAAAACTAATACATAGGAAATTAGCTAATATTAGAAATAACTATCTTCATCAAGTTACAACAAATATAGTGAAAACCAAACCATATAGAATTGTAATAGAAGATTTGAATGTTTCTGGAATGCTGAAAAATAAACATCTGTCTGATTCAGTAAGAAAACAATGTTTTAATAAATTTAGAAAATATTTAACATATAAAACAGAGTTATATGGAATTGAATTAGTAATAACAGATAGATTTTATTCCTCATCAAAAACTTGTAGTGAATGTGGCTTTATAAAGAAAGATTTAAAATTAAAAGATAGAGTTTATAGATGTCCACATTGTGGAGCGGTGATTGATAGAGATTATAATGCTTCACTAAATTTATCTATGTATAAATTAGCATAATTTCACAAACAAGAAAATGCTAATGTGTAGGACGCGTTGTATCCGAATTTAAGCCTTTGGAGAGTTACATCAAATGAAAGTAGCTACGGCAAAATCAGATTCTGTGAAGAAGGAAATAAACAAATTTCTATATTTTTATAGATTTTTGGCAACGGCAGGACAATAATGGCAAAAGTAAATAATAGAACCCAAGAATTATTTAAAGCAAAATTAGCAGCTAGAAAAAAAGAAACAGAAGAAAAAGCTGTGGTAGAAAATCAAGAAAAATCTTTAACACTACCTAATAATAATATGGAAAAGATTTTTCAAATACCTACAGATTTATATAATGACTTAACAGATGATAAAAACCTTATAGAATTTTTAAATAAAAAGACACTAGAGCTTTTAACAATAAATGGAGCAGGTAATATAATTATAGGAAAAGAACTTACAGAAGTTTTTGAAAAATTAGCAGGTCAAGGAAAAGATGGATTATATACTAGATTTTTACTCGTGTCAGGTTATAAACAAGATACAGCTTTGAGATATAGAAAAAGATATGAACTATACAAAAAAGCTAGTAATAATTCAGCTAAACATATAATCTCGATAATGCCTGTAAAAGCTGTTGAAAAATTATATAAGGAACAAGAATTATTAGAGAAAATAGATGTAGAAGGAATAGAATACCAAGCAGCTGTTGATATAATAAATAAAAAAGTAGAGCCATTATTAATTGAGGAATCTCCAAAAGAAGAGCTTGTTTTTAAAATGGAAGAACTAACATTCCTTCAAACTCAAATAAAAGAAAAATATGATAATTTGAATCAAAAGGAAAAAGATAAATTAAATAAGCTACTTTGTGAAATAAAATCTTTATTGGAAAAATAAGATAAAAATGATAAGTCAAACTTCAAAAAGGAAACAAATAATGGTAAATAAAACAGAAATAGAAAGATTTAAAAAAATAGAAAAAATCAAAATAGATAATCGTAACTACTCAGCTATAAATTAAAATTGAAGATTTGTTACTTGAAATCGCCAAACTTAAAAAAGAAATTGAAAAGTTAAAAATCGAAAACGAATAATCAGTTAAAAAGGAGAATCCGCACAAAGCAAATTCTCCTAATTTTTAGCTGATTTTTAATTTTTTGTAACTACATAGCTG
>UQQO01000147.1 GCA_900543175.1 uncultured Fusobacterium sp. | reverse complement strand
CTCTTACTCCACTTTCAATAAGTTTTAAGTTTTCTCTTATTTTAGCTTTAAATTCTTCATTAGGCATTTTTTCTAAAGTTTCCATAATAACTTTATCTCCAAGAGCTTTTAAATCCTCATCAGCATAATCTAATAAAAACTCTTTTAAAGTCATTAGAGCATTAGCTTCACACATAACGTTGATTTGTCCACTCTTAGCTATCTCCATAAATCTATCCCCTGTACGTCCATTTCTATAACAAGCAGTACAATAACTTGGAATATATCCACTTTCAATTAAACTTTTTAGCATTTCCATTGGAGATCTATTGTCACCTAATTCAAATTGAGGTTTTTCATCTATATTTTTTTCTCTTTCTGAATATCCTCCAACACCAGTACAAGATCCACTACTTACTTGAGAGATTCCAATATCAATTATCTCATCTCTAAATCCTGCTTCCTCTCTAGTTGAAATAATAAGTCCTGTATAAGGAACTGCAAGTCTTAAAACTGCAACTAATTTTTTAAAGTTTTTATCCTCTACAAGGTGAGGATAATTTTCTAGTGATACATTTTCAGCAGGTCTTAATCTTGGTACAGATATAGTGTGAGGTCCTACTCCTGTAACTTTTTCAAGCTCATTTGCATATCTAATCATAGCAATTGTTTCATATTTATAATCATAAAGTCCATAAAGAACTCCTATACCAACATCATCAATTCCAGCTTCTCTTGCTCTAAACATAGCAGTAGTATGGTATTCATAATCTTTTTTAGGTCCTTGAAGGTGGAAATATTCATAAGTAGGTTTATGGTATGATTCTTGGAAAAGAATGTATGTTCCTATTTCAGCTTCTTTTAATTTTCTGTAATTTTCAACAGTTGTAGCAGCAATATTTACATTTATTCTTCTGATACTTCCATTTTTAAATTTTATTGAGTAGATATCTTTTATACAATCTAATACATAATCAATTGAACAGTTAATAGGATCTTCCCCAGCTTCAAGAGCTATTCTTTTATGTCCAAGTTTCTCAAGAGCTTTAACTTCGGCTATTAATTCTTCACTATTTAATTTTTTTCTAAATAATTCATCATTACAATGTTTATATCCACAATATCTACAATTGTTTACACAGTAGTTACTAATATAAAGTGGAGCAAACATAACAATTCTTTTTCCATAGATTTTCTCTTTAATTTTTTTTGAAACAGCATACATCTCTTCAAGTAGATTTTCATCTTTTATACTTAAAAGAATAGCAGCTTCTTCATCAGTTATTCCTTCAGCCTTTTCAGCTTTTTTTAAGATTTCTCTAACTAATTCAAAATCTTCACTTTTTTTCTCAGCATCTGAAATAATTTGGTTTATTATATTTTCATCTAAAAAATCAAGATTATATTTATTCAAAATTATCCTCCTTAATATATTTTATTTTTTTATTATTATATCACATTTTATTATTAAATTACACTAAACATTGTATAATTTAATTTCACGAGTAAAATTTGTTCAATATCAAATAATTAATTTCCCTTTTTAAATAGAAAATATATAGTAAAGTGTGTTAGTTAATTTTTTTAAAAAATTATGTTATAATAATTTATATAACATAGTGAAAACGGGGGTATGAAAATAAAAAAATTTGTTATAATAGGTCTTATTGCTAGCCTTATAGGAGCTAAACTATATTTTGATAATGAAAATAAAGTAAAAAATGCTCAAGAAGAAGTTACAACAGTGGAAAAAACAGTAAAAGAAGAAGGAGATACTATGGAAAAGAAAATGTTAAAAAGAGATGAGATTGATCAAAAATATAAATGGAATCTAACTGATTACTATGAAAATTGGGAGGCATGGGATAGAGAGCTTTCTCAAGTAAAGGAGTTAATGAAAAAAGTTCCTGAATACAAGGGAAAAATAAGATATAGTTGTGAAAAATTTATTGAGTTAATAAAATTGGAAGAGGAGTTAAATAGAAGAGCTGAAAAATTATATGTATATCCATACATGCTAAAAGATTTAAACTCTAAAGATGAAGTAGCTTCAATTAAGATGCAAGAGATTCAAGCACTATTCACTCAATATTCTGTAACAGTAGCTTGGATGACTCCTGAAATTTTAGAAATTCCAAAGGAAACTATGGAAAAATGGATAGAAAAAAAAGAAGAGCTAAGAGATCAAAAATTTAATATAATGGAAATTTACAGATTGCAAGGACATGTATTAGATGCTGAAAAAGAAAAACTTCTTTCATACTATGGACAATATATGGGATCACCAGATGATATTTATGGAGAACTATCTATATCAGATATGAAATGGAATGAAGTAGAGCTATCTGATGGGTATAAAGGACCTGTTACAAATGGAATTTACTCAAAAGTATTGTCTACAAATAGAAATCAAGAGGATAGAAAGAAAGCTTTTGAAGCTCTTTATAGCTCTTTTGATGGAAACAAAAATACATATGCAGCTATTTATAGATCACTTTTACAAAGAGATGCTGCATCTGCTCAAGCAAGAAACTATAATTCAACTTTAGAAAAAGCTTTAGAGCCTAAAAATGTACCAGTAGAAGTATTTGAAACTCTTTTAAAATCAGCAATAGATAACAATGCTCCTCTACAAAGATATGTAAAACTTAGACAAAAAGCATTGGGTTTAAAAGATTATCACTACTATGATAATAGCATAAATATTGTTGAATACAATAAAGAGTTTGAATATGATAAGGCAAAAGAGATGGTATTAGCATCAGTAGCTCCATTGGGAGAAGAGTATACTAAAAAAATGGCAACTGCTCTAAGTGATGGTTGGATAGATGTATTTGAAACTGAAAATAAGAGAAGTGGAGCATATTCATTGGGAATCTATGATGTTCACCCATATGTACTTTTAAACTATCAAGGAACTATGGACGATGTATTTACAGTTGCTCATGAGATGGGACATGCTATGCACTCAACTCTTTCTAGTGAGGCTCAACCATATGCAACACATGATTATACAATATTTGTTGCAGAGGTAGCATCAACATTTAATGAAAGATTGATGTTAGATTATATGATAAAAAAAAGTAATGACTCAAATGAAAAGATAGCTCTTATTGAACAAGCTCTAGGAAATATTGTTGGTACTTTCTATATTCAAACTCTATTTGCTAACTATGAGTATCAAGCTCATAAATTAGTTGAAGAGGGAAAAGCTATAACTCCAGATGTATTAAGTGGAATTATGGATGATCTATTTAAACAATATTTTGGAGATACTCTTGCAATGGACGAACTTCAAAAAGTAATTTGGGCAAGAATCCCTCATTTCTTTAACTCTCCATATTATGTATATCAATATGCTACAAGCTTTGCTTCATCAGCTAATCTATATGATAGAATTACAAATGAAAAATATAGCCAAGAGGAGAGAGAAAAAGCTACTAAAGATTATTTAACTCTTCTTCAATCTGGAGGAAATGATCATCCTATGAGTCAACTTAAAAAAGCTGGTGTTGATTTAGAGAAAGAGGAAAGTTTCCATGCTGTAGCTAAAGAGTTTGATAGATTACTTGATCTATTAGAAGCTGAATTAAAGAAGATAAATAAATAATTTGTTCTAAAAAAGTTACTTTTTATTTAAAACTTGACAAAGAGATGAATATTTAATATAATAAAATCGTGGAAATTAGGTGCATATAGCTTAATAGAGGAAGTAGGGTGTAAATCCCTCACAGTGAAAACTGCTGTAAGGTGGACGAAATCACAAAATGCCACTGGGAAACTGGGAAGGTGTGAAAGTAGGATGAAACTTAGTCAGAAGACTTACCGATTTTATGATATTAATAATATTGTTAAAATTATTATTTGTAAAAAATTGGACTCTAATTAGGAAAGCCTAGTTAGAGTCTTTTTATTTTTAATATAACCATTTAGGAGGAGAGAATGAAAAAATATTTAATGCTAGCAGCTATATTAGCTGTTGGGACAACTACAATGGCAGAGGAGAAAATAGCAAGTCAAAAGTTAAATGAAACAGTTATTTCAACAGAAAACTTTGAAACAAGTGTACTTGATACTGCTAAAAATATCACTATTGTAACTCAAGAGGAGATTCAAGCTAAGGGAGCTAATACAGTAGCTGAAGCTTTAAGAGGAGTGCCAGGGTTAACAGTAAATTATATGGATGGAGCAGATGCTGTATTTGATTTAAGAGGATCAGGAGCAACTGCAAAAAGTAATACTTTAGTACTTTTAGATGGAGTGCCAATGAATGCACCAGACGGATTATACAATACAAGTCAAATACCTGTATCACAAATTGAAAAAATAGAAGTTATTCCAGCAGGTGGAGCGGTAATGTATGGAGATGGAACTACAGGTGGAGTTATTAATATTATTACTAAATCTCCAGAAAATAGAAAAAATTATGGAAGTGTCAATGGAGAAGTTGGGTCATGGGATACTAGAAGAGGAAATGTAAACTATGGAACTAAAGTAGGAGATAAATTCTTATTTGATATGTCATATAGTTATTCTGAAAGTGATGGTTATAGAGATTCTCATCCAGATTATAAAAAAGGAGATAAAAGTGAAGCTATTTTTTTAAAAGGAAAATACCTATTAGCGGATGGATATTTAGAAGGAAAATATAGCTATAATGACAGTAGAGATTCTTATACATCATCTCTTTCAAAAGAAAAATTTGATAAAGATCCTGAACAGTCAGGAGATGATGGGGGAAGAATAGATAGAAAATCAGATGATTATTTATTAAAATATTATAAAAAATTAAATGATAAATTTGAATTTTCTATTTTAGGTGAATATTCAGAAATAGATTATAAATATTGGTCGACTTATAATGGAATTCGTAGTAGTTATAAAACAGATATTGAACAATATTTTATTAAACCTCAAGTTAAATATAATTATGGAGAAGATAGTTATTTAATTTTGGGAGGAGATTGGAAAAATTCTAATTTAAATAGAATTACTTATAAAACAGAAGTTGATAAAAAATCTT
>UQQO01000146.1 GCA_900543175.1 uncultured Fusobacterium sp. | reverse complement strand
TAATAGTATTTCTCTTTTAGAAAATTGTTTAAAGAAACTTTCCTCTATACCCTTTAATGAAATTTTAGTTTGTGGAAGAGAAGAGTGGGTAAAAAGTTTAAGTGAAAAATATAATTTTAAATATCTAAATAATTTAACTGCTCATTTAGGACAAAGTGAAAGTATAAAATTAGGAATAAAAAATAGCAATGGTAAAGGCATTACTTTTTTTACTGCTGACCAACCATTACTTAGTGAAAAAACTATTTTAACTTTATACTATAATTTTTTTAAAACTAATCTTATTACTATTCCTATTGTCAATAATAATAGATTTTCTCCTGTTTTCTTTCCAGAAGATAAAAAATCTGAGCTTTTAAAATTAGAGGGAGATACTGGTGGGAAGATTGTAATAAAAAATACTCCTTTTATCAATTTAATCTCTTTCTCTTCTGAAAAGGAGTTCTTTGATATTGATACTGAAGAAGATTATTATAACATAAAGAGCTAGTTTAATTTCACTAGCTCTTTTAACTAAAATCTATTTAATTTTTCTATCTACATAGTGAGTATGGAAAAGTTTATGTGCCTTATCTCCATAAGGCTCTCCTAACTCTTTTTCATAAAGCTCTACTATATATGGATTTTTATGAGAAGCTCTAATCTCTTTATGATAATCTAAATTTTGAATTGCTTCAGCTCTAGTTTTTATAATATCAAAGTTTCCATGGTGATAAGGTTGTCCTCCTCCACCAATACAACCACCTTTACATGCCATTACCTCTATTGCATGAAATTCCTCTTCTCCTGCTAATATCTTTTCGACTACCTTTCTAGCTGCTCTTAAGCCATGAACAACTGCTAATCTTAAATTCTTATCTCCTATCTTAACTTCAGCAGTTCTTACCTCTTCAAATCCTCTCAGTGGAGTAAAGTCTAAATTGTCTAATTTTTCATTAGCTACCCATTCATATAGTGTTCTAGCTGCAGCTTCCATAACTCCACCTGTTCTTCCAAAAATGTCAGCTGCCCCTGTTGAATCCCTCATTGGTGAATCAAAATCACTATCTGCTAAAGAGTTAAAGTCAATATTATATTGTTTAAATATTCTTCCTAACTCTCTAGTTGTTAAAGAGTAATCTACATCTGGATTTTCATCAACTGCTAGTTCCTCTCTTGATGCTTCATATTTTTTAGAAATACATGGCATTATAGAAACACAAACTAAATTTTTTCTATCAATTCCCATCTTTTCTGCCCAAACATTTTTAGCTAAAGAACCAAAAATTTGTTGTGGTGATTTTGTAGAAGATACATTATCTAATATTTCTGGATAATTTAACTCTGCAAATCTAACCCAAGATGGACAACATGATGTAAATAATGGTAACTTTTTATTTTCTTCCAATCTATGTTTTAACTCTGTTGCTTCTTCCATTATTGTTATATCTGCTGCAAAGTTTGTATCAAATACTCCATCAAAACCTAATTTTTTAAGAGCAGTAACCAACTTACCAGTACAATCTGTTCCTGGTTTTTGTCCAAATAACTCCCCTATTGCCACTCTAACTGCTGGAGCCACTTGAACTATTACTTTTTTATCAGGATCTATTAAATCTTGAGAAAGTTTAAAGCTATTGTCAGTTTCATATAGAGCTCCTACTGGACAAACTGCCACACATTGCCCACAGAAAGTACAATTGGTATCTATTAGATTTCTATTAAATGCTGTATTTACAATTACATTAAATCCTCTATCTATTCCTGTAAGTATCCCACAAGATTGAATCTCTTCACACATAGTCTCACATCTTCTGCACATAATACATTTTGTAATATCACGAGTTATAGATATTGAATATTGCTTGTCATGCTTTGCCTCTTTTCCCTCAAATCTCATCTCTCTTAAGCCAAAAGAGATAGCCAATTTTTGTAATTCACACTCCCCATTTTTACCACAGATTAAACAATCTTTTGGGTGATCTGAAAGTAAAAGTTCCACTACTAATCTTCTTTTTTGCATAACTTTCAATGAGTTTGTAATAACTTCCATTCCCTCTGCTACTGGAGTTGTACATGAAGGAAGTAATCTATTCATCCCTTTTACCTCAACTACACAAACTCTACACGAAGCACAATCATTTTTATATCCTATTTCAGGCATCTCCATATAACATAGATGTGGGATATTTATTCCTGCTTTTAAGGCTGCATTTAATATAGTTGTTCCCTCTGGTGCCAATACTACTTTATCATCTATCTTTAATCTAATCATTCTCATCTATAATTCACCCCATTAGAAATTAAAGTTTTTCAACAGCATTAAATTTACAATTTTCAAAACAAGCTCCACATTTTATACAAATTTCACTATTTATTGTATGTTTATGCTTTAAGCTACCTTCAATTGCATTTACTGGACACATTCTTGAACAAGCTGTACATCCTATACAATTATCTGTTATATGGAAAGTTATAAGTTTTTGACAAGCTTTCGCTGTACATTTTTTATCAACAACATGATCTAAATATTCGTTATAGAATTGATTTAATGTTGAAAGTACTGGATTAGCTGATGTTTGTCCAAGTCCACATAATGAAGTTGCCTTTATTCCCTCTGATAATTCTTTCAATAAGTTTAAATCATCAGGTTTTCCTTTTCCATTAGTTATTCTATCTAAAATCTCATACAATCTTGTATTTCCTACTCTACAAGGAGTACATTTTCCACAAGACTCATCTAGAGTAAATTCAAGGAAAAATTTAGCAATAGCAACCATACAGTCATCTTCATCCATTACTACCATTCCACCTGAACCCATAATAGATCCTTTTTTGCTTAAAGTATCAAAATCTATTGGAGTATCTAAATCCTTTTCACTTAAACAACCTCCTGAAGGTCCTCCAGTTTGAACAGCTTTAAACTTTTTATTATTCTTTATTCCTCCACCTATTTCAAAAATTATCTCTCTTAAAGATATTCCCATAGGTACTTCAACTAATCCAACGTTATTAATTTTTCCTGCTAAAGCAAATACCTTTGTTCCAGGAGATGTTTCTGTTCCTACTTCTCTAAACCAATCTTTTCCATAAAGAAGTATTCTAGGAACATTTACCAATGTTTCCACATTATTTACTACTGTTGGTTGTTTCCAAAAACCTTTCTCTGCTGGGTATGGTGGCTTAGAAGTTGGCTCTCCTCTTCTTCCTTCCATAGAGTGAATTAAAGCAGTTTCTTCTCCACATACAAAAGCTCCAGCTCCAAACTTTAATTCTATATCAAATTCAAACTCTGTTCCTAAAATATTTTTTCCTAAATATCCAGCTTTTCTTGCTGCTTCTATAGCCACTGTTAATCTGTGAATTGCCAATGGATATTCAGCTCTTATATAAACTAACCCTTTATTAGCTCCAATAGCATATCCTGCTATCATCATTCCTTCAATTACAGAGTAGGGATCTCCCTCTAATATAGATCTATCCATAAAAGCTCCTGGATCTCCTTCATCTGCATTACATACTATATATTTTTGTTCACTTGCATTTTTAGAAGCAATTTCCCATTTTATTCCAGTAGGGAAACCTCCTCCACCTCTTCCTCTAAGTCCAGATTCTTTTATCTCTCTTACTACATCTGCATTACTCATATTAAAAAGAACCTTTTCTATTGCTCTATATCCATCATGCAATAAAAAATCTTGTATATTTTCTGGATCTATTAACCCACAATTTTTTAATGCTCTTCTCTCTTGTTTTTGATAAAACTCCATATCTTTAGAATCATAAATTAACTCCTCTGATTTAGGATCCCTATATAATAATCTATCTATCTTTTCTCCATCAACTATATCTCTTTTTATTATCTCTTCAGCATCTTCTGGTTTTACTTCAATGTAAAAAGTATTTTCTGGAACTATCTTAACTATTGGACCTTTTTCACAAAAACCAAAACATCCAGTTAAGATTACTTCTACATCTTTTATTCCATATTTATCTATATAATTTTCTAAGTTATGTTTAATATCCTCACTTTTAGAAGATAAGCACCCTGTTCCACCACATATTAAAATTTTTTTCTTGCAGTTCATAGCCCCTCCTGAAAATTACATTTATTTCTTTAATTTCTATTTTTCTTCTGAAATTTCTCTTTCTCTATAAGTTGCTAATATTTTAGGTACATCACTTGCTTTTACTTTTCCATGAACTTCTTTTCCTACTAATACTACTGGAGCTAGTCCACAAGCTCCTACACATCTTAAGCTATCTAAAGAAAATAAACCATCTTTAGTAACTCCTCCTACACTTATTCCAAGCTCTTTTTCCAATGCTTCTAAGACTTTCCCTGCTCCTCTCACATAACAAGCTGTTCCTGTACACACTGATATTTGATATTTTCCTTTAGGTTCCATTGAAAAGAAATTATAAAAACTTACTACTCCATAAACTTTAGCCACTGGAATATCTAATTCCTCAGCAATTACTTCTTGAATCTCTGCTGGAATATATCCAAATATTTCTTGTGCTTTATGAAGAACTATAATAAGAGCACTTTTCTTATCTTCAAAAGTAGAAATATATTCTTTTAATTTTTTCAATTCATTACTATCTCTACATATCATTTTTGTTCCTCCTATTAACTTTTTGTTTTTTATTTGTTCTTTTGCTTCTATATACAATCATAGCACAAAAGAATTTAAATTTAAACGTATTTTTTAAACTTTATTCACAATAACTTAATTAACTAATCTTTAACTTTTTTCTTTTTTATATTAAGCATTTTTATTATTTTTACAAAAACTAAAGAAAGATTACTCTTTAATCTAGTTAAAGAATAATCCTTTTGCAAAAAATAAAAAAAGCTTAGCGAATTCCTATCCTCCCAGGAGGCTTCCCTCCAAGTACTTTCAGCGTTTATGGGCTTAACTTCTAGGTTCGGAATGGAACTAGGTGTACCCCCACAGCTATTTTCACTAAGCATTATTAACATTTATAAAAGCTTGGCGAGTTCCTATCCTCCCAGGAGGCTTCCCTCCAAGTACTTTCAGC
>UQQO01000145.1 GCA_900543175.1 uncultured Fusobacterium sp. | reverse complement strand
AGGTAAAATTATAAAAATAAAAAACTACACCCTTTATATACGAGTGTAGTTCTAAATTTCAGTTTTTAATTAATTACATCTCTTTTACTCTATCAGCTAGTAATTTACCAACTTTAAATTTAACAGCTTTCTTACCAGGAATAGTCATTCTCTCTTTAGTTTGAGGGTTTCTAACTTCTCTGCTTGCTCTCTCTTTTACTTCCCATTTTCCCCAACCAACAAAAGTGATGCTATCTCCTTTTAAAAGTGTATCTTCTACTGTATCTAGGAATAGTGCAACTGCTCTTTCAGCTTCTTTTTTAGTGAATCCACCTTTTTCTGCATATAATTCAATAAACTCTTTTTTAGTCATAATTTTGCCTCCCTGTTTTCTAGTTTCTTTGCCTATATTATATATATACCCTTTATTTTGGGATTTGTAAATAAAAAATTTAAATTTTTTTTAATTTTTTAGTGATTTTAACGTAAAATTAACAAATACTTAAAAAAATTAATCTATATATTACAAAATTATTTTAAACCCTTGAGATGCTGAATTTACTTCATTATCTGTAACTCCTAGATATTTTTGTGTAACAACTACTGATGAGTGATTGAGAAGTCTTCTTACCAATTCAATATTACATCTATTATTTATATATTGTATATGTGCATATGTTTTTCTAAAACTATGAGTGGAAAAATTCTCAACATCTGAGCATATAGCTACTTTCTGTAAAAATTTTTGTACCCATCTTATAGAGAAAGTAAATAGATTATCATTACCACTTATATTCTTTCTGTCACAATAATCTTTTATAATTTCCACAACCTCCTCATTGATATCTCTATTTTGACGTTTTCCTGTTTTTTGCTCTATTATATCTATCTTTCCACTAATAATATCCTTTACCTTTAAACTTAATACATCTCCTATTCTTAAACCTGTATTTAATTGAATAAAACAGATAAGATAGATTTGTGGATTAGCTCTTATTCTTACCCCATTTCTATTACCTCCATTTTTGATATAGTTAAACACCTTTTCTAATTCATATTTTTCTAATGCTCTAGTTTTCATAATATTTATCCTCCTTTTTTATTTTGAGTATATATACTATATTATTTATTCGCTATATTTATAAAATTTAATTCTTATATATAGCTTTATTTTTAATTTTGTTATAAAATATAGTTATTATACATATTGGGAGGTTTTAAATATGCTTATTATTAAAAATGGTACTGTACTTGATGTAGAAAAATCAAAAAGTGTAAAAATGGATATCTCAATAGAAGATGGAAAAATCGTAGCAATTAAAAAGAGTATCAGAGCAAAAAAAGATGATTGTGTAATTGATGCTGAAGGTAAAATAGTTGCTCCAGGATTTATTGATGCTCATTGTCACTTAGGACTTATGGGAGATAGTGTTGGATTTGAAAATGATGATGTAAATGAAAAATCAGATCCTATCACTCCTCAAATGAGAGCTATTGATGGACTTGATCCTATGGATAGAGTATTTAAAGAAGCTTATCAAGGTGGAATAACAGCAGTTGCTACTGGACCGGGAAGTGCTAATGTTATAGGTGGACAATTTGCAGCAGTTAAAACTTTTGGTAAGAGAATAGATAAGATGATTATAAAGGCTCCAATAGCTATGAAATGTGCATTTGGAGAAAATCCAAAAAGATTTTACGGAACTAAAGGTAAAATGCCTACAACTAGAATGGGAACAGCTGCTCTTATGAGAGAGGCATTATATAAAGCAAAAGAGTATATGGAAAAATTAGAAGCTGCTGGAGATGATATCTCTAAAAAACCAGCTTATGATGCTAGATGGGAAGCTCTTGTCCCTGTATTTAAAAAGGAGATTCCTTTAAAAGCTCATGCTCACAAAGCTAATGATATATTTACAGCTATTAGAATAGCCAAAGAGTTTGATGTTAAGATGACATTAGATCACTCAACAGATGCTAGATGTATAGTTGATGAATTAGCTGAGGAAAATTTCCCTATGATAGTAGGACCAAGCCTTGGACATAGAACAAAGGTTGAATTAGTAAATAAATCATTTAAAACTGCTGGAGTTTTAAATAAAGCTGGAATAAAAATGTCAATAACTACTGACAGCCCAGTTATACCTCTACACCACCTACCAATTTGTGCTGCTTTAGCTGTTAAAGATGGTTTAGATAAATGGGAAGCATTAAAAGCTATCTCTATTAATCCTGCTGAAATCTTAGGTCTTGAAGATAGAATAGGATCTATTACAGTAGGAAAAGATGCAGATATTGTTATTTGGTCAAATGATCCTCTACAAATAGATGCTAAAGTTGAATATACTATTATAGATGGTAAAATTGTTTTCTCAGGAGAAGAGGATAACGAATAGATTTTAAATAGATTACACCTTTTATCTGATGGTAAGAGGTGTAATTTTTGTTTTTATATTCTGTTTAATTTAAAAACGTAATATACTATTTTTTCTTGATAGATAAAAAAATTTTTTTTGTTAATATTTCTAAACACCTTTTAATTTAAGCAAATTAGAAAAATCTCTGTTTTTACACACAAAAAAATTATTAGTAATTAAAAAAATATATGCTATAATCTTTCCATAAAATTACAAGTATTATGGAGGAGCCTTATGAGAGCATGGATTAAAAAAGAAAAAAATAAAATAATCTCATCTATCTTATATTGTAATACCATAAGTGTAAACAGTTTAAAAGGGAATAGTGTGAATTAAAGTATCTTAATTTAAGATACTTTTTTTATTTTTTAAAACTTTTTAGTATACTGGAGGAAAAATGAAAAGAGAAAAAAGAGAATTTATTTATGAAGGAAAAGCAAAACAAATATTTTCTACTGATGATGAGAACATGGTTATAATCCATTATAAAGATGATGCTACTGCTGGAAATGGAGCTAAAAAAGGTACTATTGTTAATAAAGGAATTATAAACAATAAAATAACTGCAAAAATATTTAAAGTTCTTGAAGAAAATGGAATTAAAACTCACCTTGTAGAAGTTCTTAATGATAGAGATCAACTTTGCCAAAAGGTGACAATCTTTCCTTTAGAAGTAACTGTAAGAAATATAATAGCAGGGTCTATGTCAAAAAGATTGGGAATAGCAGAGGGAACTATTCCTCCTGAAACAATATTTGAAATTGGATATAAAAATGATGATCTAGGAGATCCATTAATTAATGATTATCATGCTTATGTTCTTGGAGTAAAGAAAGAAGATTTGAAAACAATATATACTATGACAGAAAAAATAAATCAAATTCTTATAAAAATATTTGATGAAATAGGAATTAAACTTGTAGATTTTAAAATTGAATTTGGAAAAAACAGTGTAGGAGAGATAATTCTAGCTGACGAAATTACTCCTGATACTTGTAGATTATGGGATAAAGAAACTGGAGCTAAACTTGATAAAGATAGATTTAGAAGAGATATGGGAAATATAGAGGAAGCTTATATTGAAGTAGCTAAAAGATTGGGTGTTTTATAGAATGAATTGTATAGAAAAGTGTTTTAAAAAAGATAAAATGGAAGAGGAGTGTGGAGTATTTGGAGTTTTTTCTAAAAATAATCTAAATACATCTAATTTTACATATTATGGCCTTTATGCTCTTCAACATAGAGGACAAGAAAGTGCTGGAATATCAGTATCACTTGATGGAAATATAACAACATTTAAGGGAATGGGGATTACAGCAGATGTTTTTACTCCTGAAACTTTGGAAAAATTAAAAGGAAATATTGCAATTGGACATGTTAGATACTCTACAACAGGAGAGAGCAGAATAGAAAATGCTCAACCTCTTGAAAATAAATTTAAATTAGGTCAGATTGCAGTAGCTCACAATGGAAATTTAACAAACTCTAAAATTATAAGAGAACTTTTAGAAGATGGGGGAGCAACTTTTAACACTACAATAGATTCTGAAGTTATTATAAAGATGATAGCTAGAAAAGCTGAATCTGGAATGATTGATGCAATAAGAAGTACTGTTAGTGCTATAAAAGGTGCTTATGCTTTAGTTATCATCTCTAATGGAAAGTTGATAGGTGTTAGAGATCCATATGGAATTAGACCTTTATCTCTTGGAATCAATAAAAATGGTGATTATTTTTTATCTTCTGAATCTTGTGCAATAGATGCTGTTGGGGGAGAGCTTATAAGGGATATTGAAGCTGGAGAGATGGTTATTATAGATGAGAATGGTGTTGAGTCAATAAAATATAGTGACAATAAAAAAATTGCTCCATGCTCATTTGAACATATTTATTTTGCAAGACCTGATAGTACAATAGACGGAATCAATGTTTATGAGGCTAGAGTAGAGGCTGGAAGGCTTTTAGCAAAACAGATGAAAGTTGAAGCTGATATTGTAATTGGTGTTCCTGATTCTGGAATACCTGCTGCTATTGGTTATGCAGAAGAGAGTGGAATCCCTTATGGAATTGGACTTATAAAAAATAAATATATAGGAAGAACATTTATAAAACCAAGTCAAAAACTTAGAGAACAAGCTGTGGCTGTAAAACTTAATCCTTTAAAAGTAAACTTAGAGGGGAAAAGAGTTGTAATTATAGATGACTCACTAGTGAGAGGAACAACAAGTAAAATTCTTATAGAGATTGTTAGAAGAGCAGGAGCAAAGGAAGTACACTTTAGGTCAGCCTCTCCAGCAGTAAAATATTCATGCTATTATGGAATTGATACTGCTCATAGAGAGGAGCTTATTGCCTCAAAATTATCTGTTGAAGAGATAAGAAAAACTATAAATGCTGATACTCTTGATTACTTATCTATGGAAAATATGTTAAAATCATTAAAGAACAGAAGTTATTGTGTAGGTTGTTTCAATGGAGCATATCCAATGAGTACACCTATTGAAGATTAATAAATATAGGAAAAAAGCTGTTGTAAGGCAATGATTTTAATTGTTGCTTTACTCAGCTTTTTTCTTTTAATGTCAAAATAGTTTAAATCAAGAAAAAAGTTAGATTAAATATATAAAATATCTGTTTTTAGTTAATTTAATA
>UQQO01000144.1 GCA_900543175.1 uncultured Fusobacterium sp. | reverse complement strand
TTCATTATTAGAACAAGGAGTTTCAGATAAAGGCATTACATGTGTTGAAACATTTGACTTCGATGTAGTAGATAAAATATATAGATTTGACTTTTTTTAGATAAAAATATATAATAATACTTGTGTTAAAAATAAGCCCTCGAGAAAAAAGAGGGCTTTTAATCTGTCAAGAGGAAAAAAATTTTAAAAAATTTTTTAGAAGATAAAAGAGAGGAATTTAACACTCTTCTAACACAATATCTAGTAATGATATAAAAAATAAATTGAAGATAGATAATTTTTTTATAAATCCTAGAACTCAACTTTTATAAGCAGTTGAAGAAGTCAAGTAAAAGTCAAATAAATATTATACATATTTTAAAATAACAATATATATGAAAGATATTTGAATTAATCACAATATATTGTATAATAATGATGGAAATAAAAATGAAGGGGGCAGCTAGATGCATAAGATAGAGGTTATAAAAAGAAATGGATCTATAGTTGAATTCGATAAAAATAAAATTGAAAGAGTACTTGAAAAAATAGATAAAGAGGTTGAATACCTAGGAAAAGTCTCAATTAAAGAGATGATGGATGACATCATGAAAAAAATAAATGGAAGCACAAGAATATCTGTTGAGTCAATACAAGATATTGTGTTTTATGCTTTGTGTGGATATGGACTTTTTGAACAAGCAAAAGCTTTCCAAACATACAGAACTCAAAGAGCAGAGCAAAGATTCCAAGATGCAAACAGCGTATTTAGACATATGACTGATATAGTTGATATTGGAGATAGAGAGAACAGTAACAAAAACTCAATGTTACCATCAGTACAAAGAGACTTAATTGCTGGAGAGTATTTTAGATATATACTTGAAAGAAATATTGATAAGGAACTTTGGGCAGCACATAGAAAGAAAACTATACACTGGCATGATTCAGATGTAGATACAAAATTAACAAACTGTTGTCTATTTAATATAGAAGATATGCTTAGAAATGGAACTAGAATAACAAATGCTGATGTTTGTCAACCTAACTCTGTTGGAACAGCAATGAACATAGCTATGCAAATAATGGCTAGTATCAGTGCAAGTCAATATGGAGGAGTTTCACTTCCTAACTTCAACGAAGTTTTTGCTGAATATGCTAAGAAAAACTTTAAAAAGAATTTTGTAAAAGCATATAATGATAGATTGTCAACAGAAGCTGGATTATCAAAGATTTCAACTGAAGAGATTGAAGCTATATATGGAAAAATTGATTCTGATAATCAAAGATTAAAAGATGAGAAACCAGTTGAATTTGCAATTGCTAAAGAGAGAACAGCAAAGGATATCTATGATGCTTGTCAATTATTCGAGTACCAAACAAACTCAATTTTAGGATCAGCTTCACAAACTCCATTTAGTACTATAACTTTCAATATCCCTACTTCTTGGGAATCTGAAGAGATTATCCTATCTTACTTAAAAGTAAGACAAACAGGACTTGGAGAAAAACATATACCTGCTATCTTCCCTAAACTTTCATATATGGCAGTAGATGGATACAATTTAAGAGAGGGAGATAAGTATTTCTATATAACTAAAGAGGTTTCTAAATGTATAGCTAATACATATTATCCAGATATTTTATTCTATTCTAAAGAGGATTATGATGCTGGTAAATACTATGCAAGAATGGGTTGTAGATCAAGAGTAAACCATGAATATCAAGAGAATGGAAAATATCAACACTATGGAAGATTTAATTATGGAGTAGCTACTTTAAATGTACCTCAAATCGCTTTAGATGTTTTAAAACAAGAGCAACATGATAAGATATCAGGAAATAGACTTGAGAGATTCTTAGAAATTTTAAATAAGAGAAAACACCTTATGAAAAAAGCTATTGAAACAAGATTTAATAACGTTAGACATCTTCAAGCTAAAAAAGCTCCAATTCTTTTCCAATATGGAGGAATTGCTAGACTTGATCCTGAAGATACAATAGAAGCATTATTAAAAACAGATAGAGCTTCTGTATCATATGGTTTCTTAGGGCTTGATGATGCTGTAAGAATCCTTTCTGATGATAAAGAGAATATCTCAACACCAGCAGGACATGAGATGGGAATGACTATAATGAAAGCTCTTAGACAACAAGCTGATGAGATAAAAGCTGAAACAGGTTTACCAGTATCAGTTTATGGAACTCCTGCTGAAAGCTCAATAGCAACTTTCTTTAATAAAGATGTTGAAAACTATGGAGATATTATGCCTGAATGGTTAAGAAAAAGAGAGTACTATACAAACTCTTTCCACTTCTCATCAGAACTTCCAATAGATTGTTTTGATAAGATAGATGTAGAAGCACCATTTATTAAATATTGTAATGGTGGAAATATAATGTATGTTGAAAATGGTGGAAAAACATATAACAGTGATGCTATAATCGAACTTATTCAATATGCTCATGATGCTGGAATTGAATACTTTGCAGTAAATACAATATCAGATGTGTGCTATGATTGTGGTTACACTGGAGAGATCACATATAATGAAAAAACAGCTAGTTACAAATGTCCACAATGTGGAAATGAAGATGGAATGAAAATGAAGATTCAAAGACGTTGTTGTGGATATATTTCAAACTACAATATAACTCATGCTCTTGAAGGTAGAATGAAAGAGATAAAAAATAGAGCAATCCACGTGAAATAATTATGAAGATAATATCAATAGTAGAAAATGATCCAGTAAATAGCATGACTGGATTCACATTAACCTTTTATTTTGCAGGTTGTTCACATGGTTGTAAAGGCTGTTTTTCAAAAAATACTTGGAATTATGACAGTGGAACAGATTATACTCTTGAAACTATTAAAAATATGACTCTGAACTCAAGATGGAAAAATGTAACTTTTCTTGGTGGAGATCCTCTTTTTGAGAAAAATCGTGAGGAAGTTTTAGAGTTGATACATTTTATTAAGGAAAATACAAATAAAAAAATCTATCTATGGACAGGTTTTCTAAAGGAAGATGTGGAAAAATGGATAGATGTTAAATTGATAGATTACTTAATAGATGGTAGATTTGAAATTGAGAAGAAGGATTTAAGATTGAGATTAAGAGGCTCATCAAATCAGAGAGTATTTAAAAATGGAATTGAAATAGAAGTGTAAGTAAAAAAGACTGTTGAAGTTTGATAGTTAAAATATCAACTTTAGCAGTCTTTTTATTTTAAAGTAATTTCTTGCTTAATTTTGGTAAAAATTTATCATCTAAATTTTTTAGTTATTTTTTTACTAATTTTAGGTTTTTCCTTACCTTGTATTTGCCAATCATTTTTGTTATCCTTGTAATTGAAAGATATTTATTAAGTTTTGGAGGAG
The DNA here is from genome assembly GCA_900543175.1 of uncultured Fusobacterium sp. Taxonomy (GTDB): domain Bacteria; phylum Fusobacteriota; class Fusobacteriia; order Fusobacteriales; family Fusobacteriaceae; genus Fusobacterium_A. The sequence goes on along the minus strand of UQQO01000144.1, from coordinate 1,727 downwards.
ATAAAATGAGATACTATGATTATTTAATGCCTAGTGTTAACTTCTTTGGACCTGGGTGTTTAGAAGTTATTGGAGAAAGAGCTAAAATATTAAATGGTAAGAAAGCTCTAATTGTTACAGATAAATTCTTAAGTTCTTTAAAAGGTGGAGCAGTAGAAAGATCTATTGAATATCTTGCTAAAGCTGGAATTGAAGCTGTTGTTTTTGATTAAGTTGAGCCTAATCCAAAAGATGTTAATGTTTATGCTGGAGCTAAAGTATATAAAGAAAATAACTGTGATATGATAATTACTATTGGTGGAGGATCTCCTCACGATTGTGGAAAAGGTATTGGAATTGCTGTAACTCATCCAAAGGATATTTGTGAATATGCAGGTATTGAAACATTAGAATTTCCATTACCACCTATTATAGCAGTAAATACAACTGCTGGAACAGCTTCTGAGGTTACAAGACATGCTGTTATCACAAATACTAAAACAAAAGTTAAATTTGTTATTGTAAGTTGGAGAAATCTACCTCAAGTTTCTATAAACGATCCTATTTTAATGATTGGTAAACCATCAAAATTAACAGCTGCTACTGGAATGGATGCTTTAACTCATGCTGTTGAAGCTTATGTTTCAAAAGATGCTAACCCTGTAACTGATGCAGCTGCTATCCAAGCTATCAAACTTATAGCTACAAATCTTAGACAAGCTGTTGCTAATGGAGAAAATTTAAAAGCTAGAGAGAATATGGCATATGCTTCATTATTAGCAGGAATGGCATTTAACAACGGAAATCTTGGATATGTTCATGCTATGGCTCATCAACTAGGAGGACTTTATGATATGCCTCATGGTGTTGCTAATGCTATGTTACTACCACATGTTTGTCGTTACAATATGCTTGCTAATCCAGAAAAATTTGCTGATATAGCTGTATTCATGGGAGAAAATGTAGAGGGATTATCTACAATGGAAGCTGCTGAAAAAGCTATTGAATCACTATTTAGATTATCTTCAGATGTAGGAATTCCTAAGAGCTTAAAAGAAGCTGGAGTTAAAGAGGAAGATATAGAGATTATGTCTATCAATGCATTAAAAGATGGAAATGCTTTCAGTAACCCAAGAAAAGGAAATGAAAAAGATATAGCTGAAATATTTAGAGCAGCTATGTAATAAATTTAGAGGTTGAGAATCTACTCAGCCTCTTTTTATATTTATAGTGACTATTTTATTCCACTTTGATATAATAAAAATATATTATCTATAAAGTGGTGGTAAAATGTTAAGGAATTTTAAAGAGGAATTGCTGTTGATTCAAAAAGATTTAATAACTCTTACAAATATGGGGATTGTGATTATTGATATTGAAGGGGAGTATATCACAGAAAAAACTAATTATTCAGGATTTTGTAAACTATTTCGTAAGAGCTCAAATCTTAGTTTACTTTGTGAAAAGTGTGATTTAAAAGCTTTAAATAAAGTTTTGTTGTCAAGAACTCCATATATTTATAAGTGTCACTCTGGTTTGATTGATGTGATTATCCCTATTTTATATGAAGGAGAAGTTATTGGGGCTTTCTTAATTGGACAGTTTTTAATTGAAAATAATAGAGATTTTGAAGTTGAAAGAATTTTAAAGGAAAATAGTGAAAAAAATATAGATTTAAAATTACTTCAAGAAAAATATCAAGAATTGACAGTAATTAGCTTAGAAAAACTTGAAAGCATAATTAGAAT
>UQQO01000143.1 GCA_900543175.1 uncultured Fusobacterium sp. | reverse complement strand
CTTTGATATTGTAGCATATTTTTTGACACAAAAAAAGACCCAAGCCCATTTTTTTTGAACTTGAGTCTTAAATTTTAATTTATAGTTGAGTAATTACAAATACAAATAGTCTATTTCTGTCCTCGTATTCTATGAGGTTTGTGGATTAAAAAATCCCCAGTATCTCTACTGAGGATTTTTTATTTACCCTAGAATTCCCATCTAAAGCCTAAGTTAGCTTGCCATTTGTTTTCAACTGTTGCCTCTTCTGTTCTTTGAATATCAACATACATATTTACATTTTCTCTGATTCTATAGTTTACTCCAACTCCAAATTCTCCCCATGTATCTGATAGATCTTCTGAAGTGTATTCTGATTTTCCACCATAGCTATATTTTGTGTCAATATCCCCTTTAAACTCTTTTACCAATGAGGCTCTAGCATAGACATTTCCTTTGTCACTAAATTTGTATCCAACTGCTGTTCCCACATCTCCAACAAGTGTATAAGCTGTGTCTTGTTCAACTTTTACCCCTGCACTTGTTGTGTAGTCCTCACTACTTACTCTTCCAAATGTCAATTGCACACTTGGCTCAACAAAGAATTTATCATCTAGGTCAAATCTTCTTCCATATTGTCCACTTAAACTTGTTCCCCAGTTGCTATAATCTCCATGTTGAGATAAATTACCATTTTTACTTCTTACATCAAATTTATTGTGTAATCTACTTTGTTTTAATACAACATCTGCAAACTGTCCATCTCTATTTAACCAAGTTGCATAGATTCCAGCACCTACTGAGTAGTTTTCACCATCACCTAAGTTGTAATCAGTTTTTCCATCTGTGTAACTTACTAAAGCCCCTACAAATAGATCTCCATTTTCCACTGGATATTTCTTATCATATCCAACTTGATATGTTTGATACTCATTGTCATATTTGCTACCATTTTCAACTTTTCCACCATAAACTCTAGCCCAAACTCCATTGCTACCAGTTGAATTTCTAAGTTCTCCCATTCTTTCATTTAATGAACTCATCTCTTGTCTCCAAGATAGTACATTGATAGTTGCTAAATCTCTCATTCCCTCTACCATTGAGTTACTTCCAGTTGTTACTGTATTTGGTTTAACAACAACTTCATTACCTTGACCTTTTACAAATTCAGCAGTATGTTCACCAGAGATAAGCCCCTCTTCAATTTTAGCATTGGCATTAAATTGTCCATTTTCTACTGTTATTTTTCCTGCTAAATCATCAAATATATCTTTAGCTTCCTCTTGACTAACTTCAAGATTTCCCTCTCCAGAGTAGTTTACATTAAATTTAGCATCTTTATTATCAACTTTATCAATAGCAAGTTTACCAGAAGTTGCTGTTCCATTTGCTTCTATTTCAGCAACTAAGTTAATATCTCCGCCATTTCCTTTTAAAGTTCCAACAGAGATATCGTTTTCAACAGATGTGTTATTGATAATTCCATTATTTAAATCAAGATTTGATACAAAACTATCTCCTGTGTTTTCCCAAGTTGCTTTATTTGATAATCCTAAATTCATATTACTTACTTTTTCATAATTTTCAGGGATACCCTCTCCAGTTACAACTATTTTTCCTTTAAAGAAAGACTCTGCATTAGATAAATTTAAATCTACTGTTGCATCTACAGGAGTTCCAGAAGTAGGTTTATCATAGTTAAATTCGATATCTCCATTTAATTTAACAGTTTTATCTTTATTTTTATTAATTGTTGTTACAGCATTTCCTCTAGTTAAAATAGCTGTTTCTGCATTAACTTCTAAATTTCCATTAACTTCTAATTTTCCTTGAGACATTGCAACTAACCCTAAAGCATTTCCTTTAGTATCTGAAGTAACATTAATTACTGTATTTTCTGAATTAACGACAACATTAGCTATTTTATCAGTACTTCCTTCTTTTAGTGTACTATTTTGTACCCAAATTCCAGCAGCTTCTGAATCACTTGAATGAACATCAATAATAAGATTTTTAGAATTTACTTCTACTTTACTTCCTGCTATTTTTTGTCCATCTTTAGGATTGTGATTTACAACTTCTATTCCAGTTGCAAAATTTTTACCGTTAGCTTTTAAAACTATATTTTCAGTATTTTCTCCACCTAATTTTACAACTTCACCACCTGTACCAGTTCCATTATTTGCTTCTACAGCAGTAGCATTTCCTCCTGTACTAGTTGCAGCTATTGAGATATTTTTTCCAGTAGCACTAACTGTTCCACCATTTTTAGCACTAATTCCAAAAGCTCCACTATTTCCATTTACATTAATATTTGTATCTCCATTTAATGTTGTTTCTCCATATTTACCTGTAGTATAAACCCCAATAGCTTGTCCTGTTTTAGATGTTGCTGAAATACTCAAATCTTTACCTACTAATACTTTTCCATCATTTTCATCAACAACATCAGGGTCAGCTATATTTACAATACCACCTGAAAATCCTGCATTTGCTTGAGTAATGATATCAACAGAACCATTTAATATAACATTTCCATTATAACCTGCATGCTGTGATGAATAAATTCCATAAGTATTTGAATTAGAATCACTACTATTATTTATAACATTAAGAGATAACTTCGTTCCTGCTAGACTTGTTACATGTCCTCCGTATTGAGCATTTAAAGCCATTACTGCTGAAGAGTTATCAGTAGTTACATCTATTATAGCTTCTTTTCCATTAAAGTTTATGTAACCTTTTGAACCACTTGCACTAACTCCAGTCATTGCACTATTGCTTTTTCCTGTGCCAACATAATTTAAAACAGTTAAATCTCCTTTGAAGTTTACCAATGTTTCATGTTCATCAGAATAATCACAAGATATATCCACAAGAGAAATTTCTTCTGTTCCTATATTACTATTATTTGTAATTGTTATATTTGTATTTTTATTAAAATCTGTTGTTCCTTGATTTGCTCTGATTGCTCCTATTTTACCAGAATAATTTTCTCCTGTCTCTATATTAAAAGTAGCAGTTTTATTAAAAGTTAAATTTTTCCCTTCATTTTCAAAATTTCTAACTGCATATAAATATCCAGAACCATTTTTCTTCAAAGTTAGATTTACATCTCCATTTATAACGGTTTCAGTTCCATACCATGATTCTATTCCGATTAAATCTTCTCCAGTATTAACTAAAGTTCCTGTAATATTACTATTTATAGTTAAAGTCCCATCAAGTCCATTACCATTTTTATATATACTATTATTTCTTATTCCTACAACTCTTACATTATCCTTTGGAGCAGTAACATTAAAATTAATTTCATTAGCTGTTATATTTCCAGTAGCACCACCATTTAATACTATTCCATATAATCTTTCTGAATTTGTAACTGTAGGATCATTAACTATATTTATATTTCCAGTAGTTGTTAAATCTATCTTATGTTTATTTTCAGCTCCGATAGCTGTAAATCTATTATTATTTTCAGCTGATACTGATGTATTAACTTTAGCTGTTATATCCTCTGCTTTTTCTACAGATACCTCTTTATCTTTAGCATAATAGTCAGCCTCAGCAAATCCAACTGTTCCAGTAATTAAAAATGCCACAACAAATCCCATTGTAATCTTAACTTTTCTCTTTAAGAATCTTTTTAATGAACTTTCAATATTGTGTTTCATATCAAATTCCCTCCCAGTAAAATTAGACTTCTCTAATATACTATATACCCCATAAATGTTATTTTATCAATCTATTTTTTCAGTATAAATACAAAAAAATAACTATAATATACACTATTCCTCTACAATTTTTTTATCTTTGTTTTACATTTCAACCAAAAAACATCAGCAGAAAATTTAATAATTTATAGGCAAAAAAATAACTCCAATGAAAATTACTGGAGTTACTTGAAAATTTATTTGTTTTTTCCACCAACACTATTTGACAAAGAGCCTTTTTTGTTTGTCTACCTTGCTTAAGGGCAGAATAAAAGCCGTAAATGAATTTACGGCTGATATTCTAAGCTTAATTAAACAAAAATTTCAGTTCCCCATACGGGTTGGTACTTAAATTATAGCAATTCTATCTCAAAAAGTCAAATTTTAGAAAGTGAAATTACTAAAATAAAGTTTTATTCAATAGTTCACACAAACCCCGTAGGGTGTGAGGTCAGAACTGACTATTTGTACTTCCTAACTAACAAAATAACAAAGAGAAGAAACAATCCAATTAAGAAAATTGCTCCCCCATCTAGGTTAAGTGTTAGATGTTGAACTATTATAGTCACTTCCATACCTCCTTGTAAAATTTTGATGTCTACCTTGTTCAAGGGCAGAATAAAAGCCCCCAAAATTGAGGGCTGATACTCTGAACTTGATTCATCAAAACTTACAAGTTTCCCCATACAGGTTGGTACTTAAATTATAGCAACTATCTCTCAAAAAGTCAAATTGTAGAAAGTGAAATTACTAAAATAAAGTTTTAATGAAAAGTTTAAATTATTTGTATTATACAACAATCTCTATTTTATAATTTTTTTTAGTTCTAAAATATCTTTTATTTCAAAGTCTGGTATAATATCACTACTGTTTATCTCGTTTTCTAAATTTATCCAGCAAGTTTTAATTCCACCATTGATACCACCTTTAATATCAGCAGTTAAAGAGTCACCTACAATTATAACTCTATCTTTAGGAATATCTCCCACTCTTTCAAAAATATAGTCAAAATATCTTTTATCAGGTTTATTAAAACCAACCTCTTCAGAGATAAACATATAATTCATATATTTGTCCAATCCAACTTTTTTCATCCTCTTTATCTGAATATCTTTTCCACCATTTGAGGCAGTAGCCATCTTAACTTTACCATCAAAATATCTGCAAATCTCCTCTGCTCCATCTAAAAGATAAGCTCCCTCACCCAACCTTTTTCTATACTTTACATTAAACTCCTTAGTATCTCCAACTAAACCATACTCTTTAAAAAGTTGATCAAATCTAGCATAACCAAGTTTATCTTTGTCTATATTCCCTTTTTCTAGTTCTTTCCAGTAGAAAATATTAATATCGTGGTATCTTTTATGAATCTCCTCATTAAATTCAAAATTATACTCTTCAAAAGTCTCCTTTAAAGCATTTTTCTCTGTAAGATTAAAATCTAAAAGTGTACCATCT